>DASWHH010000226.1:0-5616 GCA_036398295.1 bacterium | reverse complement strand
GATTTTCGCCCCAACAAAGAAACGTTGGAAGTCCGGCTCTTTGGCAAATCCGAAATACCTTTCGAACAAATCGCCTTTACGGCGATCCGCTATACACTAGAAAAATATCTACACAATTCTCCAAGCCCTTTACCTTACCTGGGCTCCAATCTCAAGAGCTAAATAGACGACTCATGTTACAAGAAGATTTAAGAAAGGAGTTCCGACATGCGACCTAAAAGCTTCTTCCTTTCATTGCTTTTAACCGTCATGGCGGCTTCCGTCCTTGCCTCTGACAAAGGCGGATGGTACACCGAAGGCAATTTCGCACCCGCCAAACGCTTAGCCATCACCATTGTCAATCCCCTCGACATCGACCGCAACGACTGTCCTGTTATTATTTTCCGGCAAGAATTCCCGGTCAAAAAGCTGCATGAAATGTGGGTGACGGTAGTCGACCCGGCTATGCCATCAAAAACTGCACCGTCGAAAACAGAGCTGGCATTCGCAGGTGGGCACGGCATTCGCGAAGAAACCAATGGCCATCAGATTTTTTACCAGCTTGATGACCTCGACAAAGACGGCATCTGGGACGAACTCTTTTTTCAAACCGATATCAAGGCAAATGAATCGAAGACTATGTACATCTACTTCGGCTTTTCCGGCCGCGGCTGGAATAAACACGGCACCCACGCTACCATTGGCAGTTACTGCCGGCACATTATTCCCTGGTGGGAATCCGCAAACGTCGGCTGGAAACTCTGGTTCCCCACCAGCGTCGATATGTACGGCAAACGCCAGCCGATCCTCATGTCACAAGAGATGTGCATCAACAACTACTGCGGCTATTACGGTGTCCCCAAAGTAAATCGCGATTACGGGTCTGATATCATGGGCGTGGGCAGTTCCTTTGGCGCGGGCGGCATCGGGCTATTCGAATTTCCCGCAAAACCGGATAGTATCTCGCGGCCGCGCTTCACCCCCATCACCGGTGAAAAAATCTCCGAGCGCAATTTCAACGAAGACCAGATCACCGACACGCGCTACGCCTTCGATGTGGTAGTCAACGGTCCTATGCGCAGCATGATCAAAGTCAAAACCATGAACTGGAATACCGGTAATGGCTATTACGAACTCGAGCAATCTTACACCGCCTACACCAACCAAAGTTATTCCACCTGCCTGGTGAGGTTCACAAAATTTGTTCCGCATGGCAATGGCGTAAGCTTTGCGTGCGGCATCAAAGCCAATCGCGACGAGGCCGAAAGTTATTTAGAAAAAGGAATTGCCATCCGTACCGGCAGCGAAGAAATCAACGATCCGGATGACGACACCGCACAGAGGGCGCTCAAAGTGGATTTTGTCGGCTCGGCGCTGGTGGTGAAGGACGGCTATCATCCCGAATACCAATATGTCGAAGATTTCGGCGGCAACCACACCTTCCGAATTCCGGTCACAGACGACCTCACCTTTCAGTATTTAATCGCCGGAGCGTGGAGTGAAGGCTCGGTCTATAATAGGCCGGACACGTTCAAATCTTATGTGCAAAAAACTGCCCGAGAGTATAACAATCCGGTGATCGTTAGATTTGGCAATTTAGAGCAGAAATGACTTTCCATGTTTCTTGTGGAAAGGCAAACCAGTCGTTAGAAAGAACAGGTTGATAGGGAAATTTTGCTTGGAAGTGTCAGTATCAGAAAAAAGGAGTGAAACGTGCCAATTATACAACTCGACCAGCGGGAGGAACGGGAAATTGTGCCCGGATTCAAGGCCAGATTCGTCCATACCAACAACGTGACCCTGGCTTACTGGCAAATCAAGGCTGGCTCTGCTCTTCCTCAGCACAGTCACCATCATGAGATGGTTGTGAACGTGATAGATGGCAAACTTGAATTAACCATTGACGGTGAAAGCCAAATTATCGAACCCGGGCGCATTGCCATCATCCCATCGCACGTTCGCCATTCGGCCCGGGCCCTCACCGATTGCCAGGTCATTGATGTTTTCTATCCAGTCCGCGAGGATTATAAGTGACTTAGCGGTCTGGCTACTGCGAAGCCGACAACGCACCGCTTTGACCTTGCGCCGCCTGGGCTATCTTGGCGAAGACCTCGGCCGCTGGTGCCATCTCGCCGGTGACAAAGGCCAGGTCGGCGTGGTCGTGCACATGTGTCAGCAGCAGATTGTCTCCAGCGCGGTGTCCGATAAATGCAAAATAAAGGGAAGGAATTTCGACGGCAAAAAAGTCTGACGGTGATAGACTGCCGGCGGCGGCATCTTCATCTCTGATGCGAGCGAGGGCGCGGCTCAGATTAGGACGGCCAAAACTGCGCACTTGCCACCCACCGTCATGGTTTTTCAAAGCGACGGAAGAACGCACTCCACCTGCCACCAACACCGGATAGATCTTCTCATTAGCATTGCTGAGAAATTTGTTCGGATCATCACCCGGTTTGAACTGCTTGATTTCACTCAGTCCCACATAGTATACAGGAATAGCGACACCCAGCGTCATGTTCTGCAGCTCGTCCAAAGATTCAAATCCCAGTTTACGATAGTTGTCCGCGGTGACCAATCGGCGAAATTCGGGCAACGCCCCGCCCGCGGATTCCAGCGCCGGATCTTTTTTTGAACAGGCGACCGCGATCACCGAAAGCAGTATGATCGATCTAATAATGGGATGCATTTGAATTGTCCTTTCTTGTCATCTCAACCAGCGCGGATATGGCGTCTGCGAATTGGCTAGCGCAGCTTAAAGCTTATCGGAATGGCTACCCAGACTTCAACCGGGCTTTCGCGTTGCCTGGCGGCATTCCAGCGGACACTTCTGATGGCCGCAATCGCGGCCCCATCCAGACTTTCGTGACCCGCACTTTGCAGCACTTTCGTCTCCTTAACGGCGCCATCCTTAGCTACCAGAACATTGATGATGGTTCTTCCTTCCCACCTGGCTCGCCGCGCCTCATCCGGATATTGCAGTGCCCGCTGGATAGCCTCAAACCCCCCGATGGGCGCGGGTTTGCGGTCATATGGGACAAACTCGGTCGTTTGCCCGGAAGCAACTTCACGGTTAGGCGCGGTGGTCGTGACCTCAGCAACTTGAACGGTAGCAGCCGGCTGCGGGCGCGACTGAGTAATGATGGGGGCCGGCACTTTGGGCCGTGGCTGAATGTTGTAGTAATCCCGCCAATGCTCGTGATCGGTGCTGCTCACAAATTCCTCATAAGTGATGATCTGGTGATCGCCTTCTGGCAAATTGGGATCGCCCTGCGGTGGAAATGGGTTGTTGACATAGACCCAATTGGGCTCGGCATAACCGGTGGCCACCATCATGTGCCCGCCGCCGAGCGTCCAGCGCCAGGAAAACACCACCGGCTGCTGGTTGTCGATCTGCGCCTTCAACTGTTCCCATGAGAGCGCCGCATCGACGCTGTCGCTGGTAAATTCGTAGCGATAGAATTGTGGCCACCCGCCCTTCACGCAATATTTCGGGATCGAGTCGGTGCAGCAATCGGATTTTTTGAGCTGGATATTGGCCTGCTCACACTGGGAGATCGGTTTGCCCATGAAGGTCATGATCATTTGTGCCGAGGTGGCCCAGCACCACATTTTCGTTTGCTGTTTAATTAACGGCACATCCAATATGACTTTGCGGCCCATTTCCTGATAACTGCCAAAGGCGATGATGGCTGGAACCGAAATGAGCAGGATAGTTGCGAATGTTTTCTTTGACATTTTTATCCCTTATGCTTCAAAACAAAGCGTAAAGAGCAGAGCGCATGGCGTTTCTTCACATTGCCTTTTGCGCAATATCCAAATCGATGAGAAAGCGTACTCATTGAAAACGGGCGGTCTTTAAATTAACCCTGCGGATTAGTCCACGATCATTTTCGGAGCCTCCTCGCCCGGGCCAGCATCTATCTGTGGGCAGCATTGATTGCGACTCGCATCTAAGATGCGAAACTGATAGCTATTGGCGGGCGTCGCGGCTTTCAGGTTTAGCGCCAAAGAACCTCCGGCCGGCACTTGGGCTGGAAACGCCTGGCTTGAGACCGATGAACCGCTGCTGCCAAAATCAATATAATAAGCCTTGCCATCCCCAGATTTGAAATTCACTTTGCCTCCGCGGTTGGTGCGCACCGTGTAGGTATCCGGCGTGCCGTCAGTGATAGTAATAGTTGGAACTGCCATGTCTTGCCCTCCTTCTTTTGTTAGACCATTAGGTTATTTCGTCAAGCATTCCTTTGATAGCCTTCAACCAATGCTAAGAATTCAGGTAACGAGTTTGGCTTTTTTTCTGGCACTTTTGGCATGACATATACTCCACCCAATGAAGAAACAAAGGCTCGCAGAGGATTTAGACTCCACGCTCGGCCCACCAAGAAATCCCAGCGGAATCAATGAATTCGGAATTGTATTCCAATCAGCTGGGGGGAATGCAATCCCCACTTCCTTTGTTCCGCGCGGGATTACCTGAATAGCGCGGCATGGGGGCGACAAATCCCGCGCGAGCATGAACTGACGCAACGGCATCCCTCACTTCTTCCCCAACTCCGCTCGGCACCGCTCCAGCAGCCTCTTCGTCGCTGCAATGCCTTCTTTCTCGCCCAACCGGTCACCCTCGTATTCCACCCCCACATAGCCGTGATAGCCGGCCGCGGTAACAATTTTCATCATTCGCAAATAGTCAATTTTAGTCTCGCTGCCGGCCTCGTCAAAGTCATACGATTTCGCGCTGACGGCTTTGGCATATGGCATCAGCTCTTCGACGCCTTTGTAAAAGTCATACCACTCGTCGTCCTTAACCCGGAAGTTGCCAAAATCGGGCAGCGTGCCACAGTTGGGATGGTCCACCATTTTCATGACGCCCGCCAGCCACTGCCCGTTGCTGGACAAGCCGCCGTGATTCTCCACGATGGTGTTGAGACCGTGCTGCGCGCTAAACTCGGTGAGCCGCCGCAGGCCATCGGCCGCAAGCTTCTGCTGCTCTTCGAATGTGCCCTCGCTGGCGGCGTTGACGCGGATCGAATGGCAGCCCAAATATTTCGCCGCCGCGGCCCATTTGTAGTGGTTTTCCACCGCCTGCAGCCGAGCCTTTTCATCGGGGTCGCCGAGCCGGCCTTCGCGATCGCACATGATGAGCAAGCTGCGCACGCCTTCGCCATCGGCGCGGGTTTTCATTTCTTTGAGATATTCTTGATCTTTGGCTTTCTCGAAAAAAAACTGGTTGACATACTCCACCGCATCGATGCCGAACTCATTCTTCGCAACTTTGGCAAAATCCAAGTGGTCCATTTCTTTGCCAAAAATGGCTTTGTGCAGCGACCATTCGGCCAGTGAGATTTTGTAAAGAGGCTCAGCCCCTTGCGTAAACGCCAATACCGACTTGTTCGCCAGTACCGCGCTGCCCACACCTACTGAGACTTGTTTGATGAAATCGCGACGATTCATGGGTTTGCTCCTCAAAATGTTCTTGTGGAATGGCCGACTATTTAACTTGCGTTTTTACCCGGAATTGTATTTATAGGTGTGACTTGGTTGTGATTAATTTAAAGGATGCAGGGCAAAAAGCAAGCAATTTGTGTTCACTCGGATTGAAAAATACAGTGACACACGGATTAAAAAACCACACGGTTT
>DASWHH010000225.1:0-5008 GCA_036398295.1 bacterium | reverse complement strand
AACGCCGAAACCATCGGTTTGAATCTTGATGGCATCGCCTTTCTCGACCTCAGCCCGACCCGGGACTTCTTTGCGAAAGAGGAGGCCTACGATATCTTTTCACCGGCGGAAGTCGAACTACCGCCGATGACGAAAAAAATAATTGCCCAAATTGAGAAGATCAAACCACGGCGGGTCTTTCTGGACGCCTTGACGCATTTTCGCTATTTAACTCTGGAAGCCTCCCAGTTTCGCAAGCAAGCGCTCTCATTCCTGCACTATCTGATCGACCAGCAGGCTACGGTGGTCTTCACGTCGGAAGGAAGCGCCTCGGCGCCTGACGACGACCTGCAATTCATCAGCGATGGGATCATCGAGCTTTCCTTTTCTCCTGAGGAGCGCATGCTCAAAGTAACCAAAATACGCGGCTCTGGCTTTCAAAATGGCCATCACTCCATGCAACTGAGTGCGAAAGGCATGGAAGTATTCCCCCGCTTGTTGCCTGAAGCCGTTGGCTGGAAGCCTGTGGCCGAGATGATCCCCTCCGGCGTGCCGGAACTGGATCAACTGCTGAATGGCGGACTGGAGCAGGGAACGATCACGGTCATTAGCGGCCCGAGCGGCGTCGGCAAAACCACCCTGGGGATGCAAATTATGACCGAAGCGGCGGCTAGAGGCGATTGTCCGCTGGTCTACACCTTCGACGAGGAAGTGGAGATTATCTTGCGTCGCTGTGACGGCACCGCCATTCCCGCCCGCGCCATGAAGGAGCGTGATGCGCTGAGGTTGGAGAAAGTAGAGCCTCTACAATTTACCCCCGATCAATTCGCCCATTTAGTCCGCCGGGAAGTGAGAGAGCATAAGTCACGCCTGGTGATGCTTGACAGCATCTCAGGTTACCAGCTTTCACTTCGTGGAAGAGACCTGGTCCCCCAGCTCCATGCCCTATGCAAGTATTTACAGGGCATGGGCCTAACCGTCATTTTAATCGCTGAAATGGAATCGATTACCGGCCAATTCCAGGCGACCGACTTCAGCATCAGTTACCTGGCCGACAACATCATATTTATGCGCTACCTGGAGCTAAAGGGAGAGATGCGCAAGGCTATCGGCGTGTTGAAAAAACGGCTGAGCGACTTTGAGAAAACGCTGCGGTGGTTCGAAATCACCCGCCATGGCATCAAGATCGGCAAACCCTTGACCGAGGTACGCGGCATCCTGAGCGGCCTACCGGAATGGGTTGAATCGCCACCCCCAAAAAAAACAGGCAATAGACGATGAAGGATCAGACCACGATTCTCACCATAAATAAAAACCAGTCCAACCTGAAACTACTGGCGCAATTCCTGGGTAAGAATGGATTCCAAACCCTCGAGGTGTCGAGCCTGGAAGAGTTTGATCAAGCCTTGGCCGGGGCAAAAGAAATTGGGCTGGCGCTGGTGGACATCACCGGTTTTGACCGAAGCATCTGGGAACGCTGTGAGTTGTTGCGCGAACAAAGCATCCCGTTGCTCGTCATCTCACCAAGGCAGAGTGCCGATCTTCGGCAAGAGAGTTTCGACCACGGCGCTCATAGTATGCTAATCAAGCCCTTGGTCACGAAAGAGCTGCTGGGAGTCATTCGTCATCTGCTGGAACAATGATGAGCAAAATTTTGCTTTTATTGAATCACCAGGAAAATCGCCGCCTTTTGGCCAAGGTGCTTGCGGAGCGCTACGAGGTATTGCTGCCAAAGTCGGATAAGGCAATAGATGGAATTTTCGATCTCTGTATTTTGGATGGTCCGGCCTTGCAGCGGCTCCAGAAACGGGTGAATGGCAGAAGAGAATCGGAGTCCACTTTTCTGCCTTTTCTCCTGGTTACTCCGCGCGAGAACGTGGGGAAAATTCACCAGTACCTATGGAAGACGATTGACGAGTTGCTCGTCAGCCCGATCGACAAAGTGGAATTACAGGCGCGGGTGGAGATTGGTTTGCGCACGCGCCGGCTCTCGTTGGATTTGCAGAAGGCGGGCGAAGATAAGTATCGCCATATTTTTGAAAATGCGATCGAAGGCATTTTTCAAACCACTCAGGACCGGCGCTTGATCACGGCAAATCCCGCGCTGGCGCGCATATTGGGCTACGATTCACCTGAAGAGCTGATCCAGACGATTACCGATCTGCAGCAACAGCTTTTTGTCGATCCGGCAAAACGTTTGGAATTCAAGCAGCGGCTTCAGACCTCCGGCATGGTGAAAGGATTTGAGGCTCAGTTCTATCGCAAAGACGGCAACAAATGTTGGATTGTGGTGAATACCGTCGCCGCTCGTGGCGCCCGTGGCGCTGTGCTTTATTATGAAGGCACTGTGGAGGATATTTCGGATCGCAAGATGGCGGAAGCCGTGCTCAGAAAGACACGTCAAAGTATCCTCACAGCGCAAGAAGCCGAACGCAGCAGAATCGCCCGCGAGCTCCACGACGAGGTTTGCCAGCGGCTGAGCGCCATGAAGCTGCATTTGGGCGCCCTGGCAAATTCCATCGGCCAAAATAACAAAGCCGTTCTGCCAAAACTCCGGATCATCAAGCAACAGGTTGACTTGAATATAACCGAAGTGCGAAGAATATCTTTGCACCTGCGCCCCACTGCTCTGGATGACCTCGGATTGACCAAAGCGGTGCGACAGTTGTGCAGTGAATTTGAAAAAGACCATCACGTTGCCATCTCACTGCGGGCCATGAATTCTCTCTCTGCGCTTTGTGATACAGCGGTGGGAATCGCTCTCTACCGGATTGTGCAAGAAGGACTCTCCAATATTTCCAAGCATGCGCAAGCAACCAGAGTCTTGGTAAAACTATCACGGCGCCAAAACCGGCTTACCCTTGACATCGAAGACAACGGCAAAGGCTTTATCCTAGAAAAGCTGAAAGCGCCTCATGCGGCGGGACACCAATTGGGATTATTGAATATGAAGGAGCGTTCAGAGCTCTTGGGAGGAACTTTTCGTGTGGAATCTGCCCGGCAAAAAGGGACAAGAATTCATGTGGAAATACCCTTAGGATCTCATGAAGCCTACGAAGAAAATTAAGATTCTTTTCGCCGACGATCACAGCGTCGTGCGGGATGGTTTACGCGCTTTGTTTAGCAGCTCTCCAAAGTTTGCCATCGTTGGAGAAGCAGCGGATGGCGAGCAAGCGATTCATCTGGCCGCAAAATGCCATCCCGATATTCTGCTTCTCGATATCACCATGCCGAAAGTAACCGGCATCGAGGCAACGCGCCTGATAAAGAAAAGCCATCCCGACACCAAGGTGTTGATTCTCACCGTTCACGAAGAGGCCGAGTATATTCGCGAAATCATCATGGCCGGGGCCAACGGCTACGTGCTGAAAACGGCTGATAGCAAAGAAATATTTGCTGCAGTCCAGGCCGTGGCTGCCGGCGAGCAATTCTTCAGCCCGAGGGTTTCAAAAGTGATCGTAGATGAATTTCTAAAAAATGCTCGCCCGGAGAAAGCGAACCTGCCACCTCGACCTTCAGACAACCAGCTCACAAAACGTGAACAGGAGCTGGTTGTACTGATTGGGGACGGCCTCAGCAATAAAGAAATTGCCCAAAGACTTCACATTTCCACCTACACCGTCAAGAGCCATGTGCATAACATTCTGGAGAAGCTCGCCTTGCACACTCGCCTTCAAATCTCCAACTACGCCCACACCCTACGGGCGCAGCCGCAGGCATTTTCAAAGTCCAATCCCGACAATCTACCGTTGGCAGACGATTGACCTCACCCAAAAGAATGAGTGCCTTTCTCAATCCTCCGAGCGATTCATCTTTAAAATTTCTGATTCCATAGAATTAATTCCTTTTTCATTCCTGCGAGCGATTTCCTTTCAAAAATAATATCATTATTCTTATTGCGGCACTGGCGGTGAAGTCATTTCAGTGTGCTGGCAACTTCAGCCTACGGCCGTTCCTTGTGGGATTGAAATAACAAAACCACATTTCGTTCATCTAATGGAAGGTTGACTGTCATGGATAACACGAATCAAATTGCAACTGCGTGGGGGCAAATGGCAACACCGGGGGCAAACTCCCCGAAGGGTTTTTCAGAAACTGCGCCAAACCACTTCTCCCCGTCAGGTAATAACGGGGCGGCAGCATTGCATACCGGCATAGACGCAAGGCAGCAGGGAAATGGGCATGGAGATATGTTCGAAAACATCGTAGGCAAGAGCGCTGCCATGCGACTTGTCTATGAGATCATGCAGAGGGCGGCGGTGACCGACACCAATGTGCTGATTTATGGAGAGAGCGGCACCGGAAAGGAGCTGATCGCGCAGGGTATACACTGTTTAAGCCGGCGCCAGAAGAAGGCATTTATTGCCGTTGATTGTGTCGCTTTACCATCGAACTTGCTCGAAAGTGAGCTTTGGGGATTTGAGAAAGGGGCTTTCACCGGCGCCATCGGCAGGAAAAAAGGACTCCTGGAGTTTGCCGATCACGGGACATTTTTCATGGATGAAATCGGTGAATTGGATCCCATGCTGCAAGCCAAGCTTCTCCGGGTGTTGCAGGAGCGAAACTTCCGAAGAATAGGCGGCCAAAACCTCATTAGTGTTGACGTTCGTGTGATTTCCGCCACCAACCGCGATCCAGAAATCGCCGTCAGAGATGGTCATTTGCGCGAAGATTTGTATTACCGTCTTAACGTGATACCGATTCGTGTTCCGGCGCTGCGTGAGAGAAAAGATGACATTCCACTCTTGCTCAAATATTTCATGAACAAGTTTGCCCATGCCAACGGCTTCCACCCGAAGGAACTCGATCCTGAGACCATCCAGACGGTGCAGGATTATTATTGGCCGGGCAACGTCCGTGAGCTGCAAAATGTGGTTGCGCGGGTTGTTTCGCTTTGTCGAGGCCACGTTATTCTCCCGGAAGATTTGCTGTCCTTCATAACCCCGCAGGCCTCGACGACATCCTCGCTCACCACGCCCATGCTCGATCCGTCGAAGACCTGGAAGGAATATCACGACACCTGCAAGTA
>DASWHH010000224.1:0-5733 GCA_036398295.1 bacterium | reverse complement strand
CGCCGCCCCACAAATTCCTTTGCCGATTGGGATACGCGTGTGCGGACTCGGTTTTCCTAAAAAGTTGTGGAGTACAAGGTCCTCTCCCTCCGCAAGATATATGCCGACCCAAGTGTATTTGGGGTATCGCGCTTTCAAAAGAGCAACCGCCTTGGTCAGTATTTGTTCTTTGCCCACTCGCTGAAGTTGCTTAACGACGTCCAATCCAACGAGATACTCAATGGCGTGGAAATAACCGCGTAGTCCCAGGCCAAAAATCTGTTTGGCGCAGACTTCTTTGATGACCGAGCGGCGGCGAAATTCTTCCCGTTGGTGAATGTTGGAAAGATGTACCTCGATCGCCGGCAGCTTGACCGCGGAGATGACATCGCGCAGAGCATAACTATAATGAGTGAGTGCTCCTGAATTCAGGACCACTCCTTCCGCCCAGTGACGATTCTCCTGAATAAAATCGATGATGGAGCCTTCGTGGTTGGACTGAAATAATCTCACTCCGACATCCATAGCCGATGCGAAGCTGGTAACGGCGGCCTCCAGTTCCGGCAATGTCATCGTTCCATAGACTTCCGGTTCGCGCTCGCCCAGTAAATTCAAATTTGGCCCATTTATAACGATGATGTTCCTCATTGATTGTACCCCAGTATTTCTAAAATTCTTTCGGAGACGTGTTCCGGGGTCATCGGCTCGTGGCATGCCACAGTGTAGCGCGCCCTTTCATAAAGACCTTCGCGACTTCGAAAGAGTTCTTCAATCCGCCTTCGTTTCGAATTGTGGTTGCCGTAAATCAGCGGCCGCAAGCCGTTGCTCACCAGCCGCGGCAGGATCGCCGCGAGGTCCCATTTCAAATAAATCGTTATTCCGGTTTTATCCAGGGTGAGCCAATTCTGCTGCAACAATATCGCGCCGCCGCCCAGCGCGACGATTGCTTTTCGTTCCTTCGCCACCTCAGCAACAACTTCTGATTCGACCTGCCGAAAGTCCGCTTCGCCCCTCTCCGTGAAAATCTCTGCGATGGTTTGACCGGCCTTCATTGCAATTATCTCATCGGTATCAAAAAAACGGCGGTGCGATTTTTCCGCCAGTTTTCTGCCAACCGTGGTTTTGCCTGAGGCCATGAATCCGATGAGATAGAGGTTGTCATCGCTGTTCCACATTCTGCTGCCAGTGTTCATAGTTTGCCTGCGTCTCGGCCATGGAATCGCCGCCAAATTTTTCCAAAAAAGCATCGGCCATCACCAGGGCTAAAATCGCTTCACCAATGATCGATGCGGCCGGGACCGCACAAACGTCGCTGCGTTCGATGTGCGCAGGTTTTTTTTCTTTGGTTGCCATGTCAACCGAATCCAGAGGTTTCATTAGGGTGGAAATTGGCTTCATGGCCACCCGCACCACAACCGGCATACCGTTGGTGACGCCGCCTTCAAGACCGCCGGCGTGGTTGGTAGCTCGACAATATTTTCGCTCCGCGTGATTGAAACCGATGGGGTCGTGTACTTCCGAGCCGAATCGTGAAGCCGCCTCGAATCCCCAGCCAATTTCAACGCCTTTGATCGCAGGGATGCTCATCATCGCACCACCGATTCGTGCATCGAGTTTGCGATCCCAGTGCACGTAGCTGCCGAGTCCAACGGGAACGCCCAGAGCCACCGCTTCAAACACCCCGCCGACGGTGTCGCCAGCTTCCCGGGCCTCGTCAATGGTGGCCATCATCAATTTTTCAAGATTTTGATCGAGACAACGAACCGGCGAGGCATCGGCGATTTCGTTGACCTGCTCCCATGCTATTGCTGTTTCTGCCGTCTGTTCCACCGCGGAGACATTGGTGTTGCCTGAATGAATCCGCACAACATGGCTTACAATGTGCAGGTTTACTTCGGCCAGGAATCTTTTTGCGACCGCGCCCAGCGCCACCCGCATCGCCGTTTCACGGGCGCTGGCCCGCTCCAGCACGTTGCGAATATCGTGTTGCCCGTATTTGACCGCGCCCGCCAAATCCGCGTGTCCCGGGCGAGGAATGGTTACCGGCTTCACATTTTCGTCGGTTTCCGCGACCGACATTTTGGCCTGCCAGTTCTTCCAATCTTTGTTTTCGATCAAGAGCGCGATCGGGCTGCCGAGTGTCTTGCCGAAACGCAGGCCGGAGAGAATCCTGGCACGGTCGCTTTCAATCTTCATGCGATTGCCCCGGCCGTATCCCATCTGCCGGCGCTGCAATTCCCGCGCGATGTAATCTTCATGCAAGGGCAAGCCCGCCGGCAGACCTTCCATTATACCGAGCAAGGCCTGGCCGTGGGATTCGCCGGCCGTCAAAAACCTAAGATTGCCCATAATTGTTCAATCTTTCCGTCAAGAGATTCCTCAGGTCGCCATAGACTGTCTCGGGATCGACTTGTCGTCCAGTCCAGATTTGCATGGCGGCGATGCCTTGAAAGATGAGCATGTCCAGGCCATCCATCACTTTGATACCCGCTGCTTTTGCCGAGCGCAGGAAGCGCGTCTGCAATGGATTGTAAATCAAATCGATTGCCGTTAAGTCGGTTGCCATTTCAGAAAACTCCAAAGGTGTGTCCTCGATATCTGGCCACATTCCGATGGGAGTGGCGTTGATAATGAAATCTACCGTATCCACCAATTTGGCGATTTCCCCCTGGGCCATGGGTATCGTTATGAAATTAAAAAATCCCGTTCGACTGATGTATTCCACCAATTCCAGCGACCGGCCTGGTGTTCGGTTGGCCAGATAGATCCTGCGGATGTCGCCGCGAATCAATGCCAAAGCCACGGCCCTGGCCGCACCGCCCGCTCCCAAAATTATGGCCTGGCGCTTGGCAACGTCTATTTGGTGAAACTGCAGAGCGCGCTCGAAACCAACGCCATCGGTGTTAAATCCAAGGAGCCTGTTATTATTGTGAAATACCGAATTTACTGCGCCCACCAGTTGGGCGCTTTCATCCACCTCATCCAACAGAGCCAGGATCTGCCGTTTGAACGGAATGGTCACGTTGAAACCGCGGATGTCGCTCGCTTTCAAGGCCCGGATTCTTTCTTCAAATTGATCCGGTGCAGTTTCAAAGGACTCATAACTGCCTGACAGGTTGAGCGCTTTCAACAAATGTTGATGCATCAACGGAGAGACGGAGTGCCCGACGGGATAGCCAATGAGTCCCAGTCGAACGCTGTTGGGATTAGCCAATCGTGATCTCCTCCAGGGTCTCAAAAAATCCGGGAAAGCTGACCTCCGCACACTCAGCATCACGAATCAATGTCTTCCCCTCGGCGATCAATCCGGCAATGGCAAATGCCATCGCAATGCGATGGTCGTGAAAGCTGTCGATCTCGGCACTTCTTAATTTTGTTGGACCCGTAATGGTCAAACCGTCCTCTTTCTCTATAACCGCAGCGCCCATCCTTTGCAAATTGCTGCTGATGGCATGCAAGCGGTCCGATTCCTTCACGCGCAGCTCGGCCGCGCCCCTGATTTCGGTCGTGCCATTTGCCTGAGTAGCCAGGATCGCCAGAATTGGAATCTCGTCGATGATTTGTGGGATGATTTCTCCGCGAATCTTTATCCCCTTGAGGTCGGAGCTTTCCGCTACGACGTCAGCAAAAAATTCATTGTTGAGGTTGGCGAAATTCATGATTTCGATTTTCGCGCCCATTTCAATCAATAGGTGTATGAACGACTCACGGGTCGGATTGACACCAGCGTTTTCGATGGTGACCTGGGAATCCGTTGTGAGGATGGCCGCAGCCATCAAAAATGCCGCTGAGGATAGATCCCCCGGAACATAAACATGCTGGGCGGTCAATCTTGCGGGACCATGAACAGTAACCGTTCCAGCATTCCTTTCAATTTGTGCACCGAAATTTTGCAGCATGCGCTCGGAGTGATCACGGGTTAAGTAAGGCTCGGTCACGCAGGTCTCGCCGTTCGCAAACAACCCTGCCAGCAAGATACACGATTTGACTTGGGCGCTCGCTACCGGCAGATGATATGAGATTGGGTTGAGTTCGCCTCCGCGAATTGTCAGCGGCGCAAATTCATCGCTATGCGCAAGAATTTTTGCACCCATTAATCGCAGCGGCTGCACGATGCGTGACATGGGCCGCCGTCGGATCGATTCATCCCCGGTGAGCGTAGATTCAAAAGGCTGACCGGCCAACAGCCCGCTCATTAAACGAATAGTGGTTCCGGAATTACCGACATCCAACTTCCGTGCCGACCGCCTGTAACCATACAGCCCTTTGCCGCCAACAACCGTGGTTTTTCCGCGCACGGCGATTTTAACTCCCAACGTCTTAAGACAGGTCAGCGTGCTTAGAACGTCTTCACCATTGGAAAGGTTTTCGATTTCGGTGGTCCCTTCGGCAATGGATGCAATCATCAGGGCGCGGTGGGAAATGGATTTGTCTCCGGGCAACCTGACTTTTCCGCGAATGCTATTGGCGGGTGAGATGGTCTTGTCCATTTTCTCTTTCAGTCACAATTTGTTTCTCGCAGCTGGCGACGGCCTTGGGCGGCTTCCCCAAAATAGTTTCCCAGGTGAGGGCTTACAATTAAGTTCCGGACAGACCGCAACTCTTCAATGAATGAATCGATTGCCGGGACGATATTCTTCTCATTGGTGCGAAAGATGTCGCGCCAGATTTCGTATGGACTCAACGCCAAACGCGTCATATCACGAAAGCCCCGCGCAGCCAGTGCGGCGTAAAGTGATTCACGCTGATCGAATTGAGCGACCTGGTGCATTAGAGTTGTGGAGAGAATCTGCGGCAAATGGCTGATGGTGGCCGTGACGCGATCATGCAATTCGCTTGACAAGAAAATGGGACGTGCACCAATCCCTTCAACCAGTTTGACCATCCCGCTAACCAGAGCCGCCGGCACATTGATGTCTTCGGTCAAGACATAAGCGCAATCTTTGAACAGCAGCGGGTCGGCATTCTCCAACCCATGCCTCTCGGAGCCGGCCATGGGGTGCCCGCCTAAAAAATAAACGCCCCCGGGGAGGCGTTTTACTGCGGTTGAAACGATCACTTCTTTGGTGCTGCCGACATCAGTGATGAGGACCCCCGCTTTCACCTTGTCGGCGATACGGTCCAACCAATTGAGAATGTCCTGAATCGGGGTCGCCAGAATAATCAAATCGGCCTGGCACAATGCCGCGTCGATTTCCGGGTGGCGATCCAGCGGATAACCGTCGGAAACCAAATTCATGGCTCGGGCTTTCTGAACAACCTCGCCGGTGTCGATGGCGGTAAGCTTTTGTCCCCCACTTTTTCCTTTTAGTGCCGCAGCCAAGGACCCGCCAATCAGACCCAAACCGATAATCAGTATGTTTTTGAAATTCAAGTTTAGAATAGTTTTGATTTGTAAAATAATAACGAACTATCCAATAATTTTCAAGCAAAATTACCAATGCTTGCCGATCGCCTGGGCAATAATCTTCAGTTCGGACATGAGCTGCTCAAATTGTTCAGGGTAGAGCGACTGCGCGCCGTCGGAGAGCGCCTGCTCCGGATGGTGGTGCACTTCGATGATGAGGCCGTCGGCGCCGGCTGCCACAGCTGCGCGCGCCATCGGCAGAACCTTGTCCCGTCGTCCCGTGGCGTGGCTGGGGTCCGCGATGATTGGCAGATGGCTGAGTTTTTTCACAATCGGAATGGCCGAAATATCGAGTGTGCTGCGGGTATAATTTTCAAAGGTGCGGATGCCGCGTTCGCACAGGATGA
>DASWHH010000223.1:0-7977 GCA_036398295.1 bacterium | reverse complement strand
AGTAGATTTCGGCTTGCTTGTAGCACTGGTTGTTTTCGATGATGATGTCATCCAGAAACTCCACTACTTCCGGGGAGAGGCCCATTTTTTCCGCGTTATTGCGGAGCCGCGTGAGAACCACGTTGTTGGCATTGATGGCATTGAGGTAGTAAATCAGGCTTTCGCTGAGATTGAACATCTGGATCAGATGCACGTTTTCCATCGAGGTATTGATTTTCTGTTGCAGCTCGCGAGAGATCATTTTTATGATCTTGAGATGCTCGAGATAGTGATGAATGGTGTTGTACAGGAAACTCAGCAGCACGTCTAACAATGAGTTCAGTTTATGCCCGTGCTTGACAGCGGCGCCGGACAGGGGGACATCGTCGGCCAGAACGATTACCAGCCGTTCTTTAAAGAGAAACAAACCAATCGACGTGACATTGAAAAAAAAATTGTCCTGGCCCGAATAATTGGTGGCGCGTTTCCAGATCAGAGATATGTAATCCGGACCGAATTCAATTCGTGACACCTCATCCGGATCCAGGGCCGATGACAGGGTGTGGCTGTCAATTTCGAATGTGTCACGGAGTTGATTCCTCTCAGTGCCGTCGGGATTGATGTAAACCAGGATCGGACTATCCTCTGATTCAGAGGCAGCCAATGCATTGCTCAGCAGTTGGAACTTCTTGATCATTTTTTCTCTCCGTTGCTTACTGAAAACCAGTCCACCTTTCTCGTGAGATACATAACAATAGCAAGAATCAACAACAGACCGACACTGCCAATGATGAGAGCATAGTCTTCAATCTGCAGCACTACATAAAGAAATGCGTACAGGGCAAGCAGCACAACTCCAACGATTGAAGATGTCCTGCTTTGTGAGGTGACAGCCTTGGAGTACATGCTTATCAAAATCAGAACTGCCAGCGCTGACAACAGATATGCCAAATCGAACCCAAAGTGTTCTGAAAAAGAGAGAACTAATAAATAGAACAGTACAAGACTCAGGCCGATAAGAGAATAGTGGATTGGATGAAGCACTTCTGGTGAAAGCACTTCACACAAGAAGAAGGCGAGGAATGTGAGCGCAATAATGAGAATCGCATATTTTGCGGTACGAACCGTCTTTTGGTACTCATCAACAGTCTGGAGTAAGCGAACGCCAAATGTTGATTGGCTGACGTCGTGACGATTGTTGATCCAGTGTTGTGGAAAATTGCGATTCAACTCTAAGATGCTCCAGTGCGCTGAAAAACCATGCTGATCAATTTCACGACGATCGGGAAGAAAAGCCCCGGCAAAACTAGGGCTCGTCCAGGATGATTTCAAAGACACTTCGGTATGCTTGCCAAGGGGAGTAAAATGCAATTCAGAACTGCCATTGAGATTCAGCGAAAATTGAAAAGCGTACTTCTTAAGCGCCGGATCGAGCCTGGGTAAAATGGTGATCCCGGAGCGGATTAAGTCATCGGATTGAACTCCGGCGTGTGCAGAGATCGGAGCGTCGTTGAAAATAAACCAAACGTCCTCTTTGATGCCTCGCAAATCGGAAATGCCGATGGTCAGGAATGCGCCATTCCATTGCGGTTTTAAACCGACTTGATCAAGCTGCGGTATGTCAGCAATGTTCAGCGTTCCTGCGATCTTCAAGTTCCCATTATACAGAATGGCCTCATAAATACCACGGTATCGTACTTCGGTGGTGAGCTCACCCTGGATAGCGAGCGAGTCTGGGAGAATGTTTAGGTTGTCAACGAGGACGGTTTCCTTACCCTTGTCGTCTTGAACAGTTCTTTTCAAAGGAATTGTCAAGATCGGACCCGTGATCGTCTGCGGTGCACCCCATTTCTCGCTGACTTCAGATATCGCAGAATCGCGCCGCTGACTGCGCTCATTGATTAAAGATTCGACAATTGCTGTAGGAATTAGTAGAAGAAGAGTCTGTGTAGCTACGAGAAACATCCGCAGTAAGATTGAAGTCTTAAGCTTGCTGTCGTTCATGTTAATCTTTCCTTACTTCATGAGTCATGAGGATATTCACAATAACGTAATGCATCATATATACCACCCAAATAGTAATTTCAAGATTTAATTTTGATACGCCATCTGCTTGAGCGCCGCAATCCGTTTCGGCATGGGCGGATGGGTGGCGAGCAGGTCGGCCCAGAAGCCTTCCCGCAAATCCATTTTCTTACCGAGCGGATCAGCAATGCACAAATGCGCCGTGCCCCGTTTGATGCTGCGGGTGGGCGATACCGCACTTTCGATTTTTTCGAGAGCCGCGGCCAGCCCGAGTGGATTGCGGGTCATCTCCGCGGCGCTGGCATCGGCTAAATACTCGCGGTGACGGGAAACCGCCAGCGCCAGAATCCGTGCTAATATGGGGGCGAGAATCATACTCACTACCCAGAGCACAAAAATCACCAGCGCCAGCGCACCACCGCCGGAACCTTTTGAGGATCGACTGCGACCACGGCCGCCGCCACCCCAGCGCATCATGCGACCACCAAAGTCGCTCAACAACACAATGGCCCCCACCAGCGCGGCGATCACGGTCAGCAGACGAATGTCGTAATTGCGGATGTGGCTCATCTCGTGGGCCACCACACCCTGCAGTTCTTCGCGATTGAGTTTGTCCAGCAATCCCTCGGTCACGGCGATGGCGGCATGGTCGGGGTCACGGCCAGTGGCGAAGGCATTGGGATCGGCATCGGGAACGATATACACCTTCGGCAGGGGTGATCCGGAAGCGATAGACATCTCTTCTACGACGTTCAGCAATTTTTGATGATTAGGATTATTGGAATCGCGGGCAACAGGCATGGCCCGGGTGGAGGACAACACGGCCCGATCCCCACTGTGCAATCCCCACCACGCCAGCAGCGATGAGATAGACAGCGTTGCGACTGTAGCCACCGGGAAAGGTATGCCGTAATCGTTTACGGGATCGAAGCTAAAATAGAAATAGTCAAAGCCGAGACCGAGAAACGCGAAGAACGCTACAAACGCGGCCATCACCACAACGGTGTTGCGGCGATTGGCCTGCTGCTGTTCGTAGAGATTCATGCTACTTCTTCAACGACAAATCCACCACCGGAACCGCGCGCTCCGCCGCATCGGTAATTTCGAACAACTCCACCGGCTTGAAACCAAAATTGTTGGCGATGAGGTTGCCGGGGAATACCTGCTGGGCGGTGTTAAACCGGGTGGCGATGTCGTTGTAAAACTGGCGGGCAAAGGCGATTTTGTTTTCCGTGGAGGTCAGCTCCTCTTGTAACTGCTTGACGTTTTCGCTGGAGCGCAGTTGTGGATACTGCTCCACCACCACCATGAATTTCGAGAGCGCCTCGGTGAGCACGCCCTCTTTGGCAGCCGAGTCGGCCACGCCTTTGGCACCCATGGCCGCGCTGCGCGCCGCCACGACTTTCTCCAACGTTTCCTGCTCAAAAGTCATGATGCCCTTCACGGTGTTCACCAGATTCGGAATCAAATCGTGACGGCGCTTCAATTGCACGTCGATCTGCTTCCAGCCGTTCTCGGTCTGATTGCGCAGCGAGATCAGTCCATTGTATTTGGCAATGGCCCACAACACCACCAGGGCGATGGCCCCTAAGAAGATGAACATGATCATGGTCCCTCCTGCTCTTTTTTGGTCGATATTCGAAATTCCCTGTTCGAGGTTCGTCATTCTGATTCCGTCAAAAACGAATATCGAATATCGAATAAAGCATGATGAATATTGAAGTGAATTGTCATTCAAACAAACAGCACGACGCCCCCACCCAATCTTTGTTTTTGTTATAATCCACGCCCATCATTTTTCCTTTACTGAGACGCGCCAGCGTGGTGACCGCCAGCGGTTTGTCCTCCCAGAAGAACATCATTCGCACTTCGACTTTGCTGCCCTCGCGCGGCGTCTCGATCACTGGCGTGTAATCGATTTTCTCCTGCAGCAAATAATTCGAGCGCTCCGACTCGGGGATGGCGTCGAGATCAGCGGTTGTGATTTCCACTTTCACGCCGCTGCCGGCAAACGAAAACAACGGCTTGAGGACGTAATTGTGCAAATCATCCGGATAGGATTTGAGGTTATGCAAAAAAAATGCGCGCGGCACATTTGGGTGGCGCAAAAATGGAATCGAAAACTTGCTGATACGAAAATACCAGTTGGGGTGCCCCGCCCATTCGACATCCAGCTCGTCACGAAAATCGAAATCGATGGCGATGTTCTTCTTCACGAACTCGTCGACGATCACGCGATTATAAATGCGCTGAATCGGAATTTCCGTGCCATTTCTGCGATAGTATAATTTACGCCCGCGTTTTTTCAATGAGGTGATGCAGATCGCCTTCACGCCGGTGAATTTCTCGGTGCAATAAAAATCCGGCGCGGTCTTTTGGGACTCAGGCTGGATTTCCATCAAAATCACGTTTTCGGGATTGTGGCGCCCGAGCAGGGATCGCTTAAATATGGCGAGGTATTGCTCCAGAGACAGGCCATTGAGCAAAAACTCCAGTTGCGGCAAATCGAACAGCCGTTGAAACGTCTGCGACAGTACAATTTGAAAACCATAGAGCGACGGGAATCCCTGCAGCTCGATGAGCCGCGGCCGGAGTCGGCCGCGCTCGTCACGAGCGATGCCAAAATCAATCGCCAGGAATAGTGGATGCGGATCCGCGTTGGCCACGCGATACGGCTCCGGTACCGCGCGTTCGGATTCACGGAAATAGTCCGGAGTAGCCAATTGTTCGATGATTTCAGTCGCCGCGGTGAGCATTTCCTGCCGTAAATCGTTGGGTAGAAATACTGGCGTCTCGCACACCCTGAAATCTATTTTCATGCCCACCGCGTCATCCAGCTCGCGCAAAAAGTAGTGATACTTCTCGGTCGTGAATTGGGAGTTGAACTGTCTACGAAACGCGGGGATCATATAGCCTCCAGAATGTACCGTAAAAGAGTACGGAAATTATTGTCAGTGTTCAAGTATTTTGATGACACCGCACCCCCGTTGCCAGCTCTTTGACCAGGAAGGAAACATTAATAAATGAAAACACTTGCGTCAAAACATTCTTTTAACTATTTTTACAAATCACGATGAAAGGAGACGGAGGTGCCCCGCAATAAGAGGGCGCTGTTGCTTGGCGCCAGTGGTTTGACCGGTGGCCATTTGTTACGCATTTTGCTCGCGGATGATCGCTACGATCACATCACAACCCTGGGTAGAAAGCCCCTCAGTTTGGAACACAGAAAGCTACAACAGGCGGTGATTGACTTCGACCATTCGAACCGCCATCAAGGCTTTTTTCAAGTGGACGAGGTGTTTTGCTGCTTAGGGACCACCATCAACAAGGCCGGCAGTCGCGAGAATTTCTTCAAAGTCGATCACACCTATCCACTGGAGTGCGCACGCATGGCGAAAGGTGCGGGCGCCAGAAGTTTTATCATTGTTACTTCACTGGGAGCGCATTCACGGTCTCGAAATTTTTATCTGCGCACCAAGGGTTCGTTGGAGGAGGAGCTGAAGCGGCTCAATTTCGAAAGATTGATCATCGTGCGGCCGTCGCTGCTGCTCGGCGAGCGCCATGAGCGCCGGCTCCTGGAATCAGTGGGGATTAGTATGATGCCCGCCCTTGCGTTTCTGCTGGTGGGACCGCTGCGACAATATCGCGCCATCGCGGCGGAGAAGGTCGCGTGGTGCATGGTCCATCTGGCGCATACCGTCACGGAGCCGTCGCGAATTGTTGAATCCGACGAACTTGATGCTATGTTCAAAGCAAACCACTCCGATCATGAATTAAGATCCAATAGCCACTTCTGAAATGAACTTAAACACAGTATCTATTAAATTGATTTTGTTGACCCTCGCTCTCCCCAGTTGCCACATGAAAAAAGAAGCCGCTGTTGATCAACTGTTTTTGCCGTACGCGGACCGCGACGTTCCCGGTGCAGCGGTCGCGGTGATTAAAAACGGCACGCCCATTTTCAGCAAAGCGTACGGCATGGCCAACCTTGAAGAAAACGAACCCATGACCACCGGCCACAACCTGCGGCTGGCCTCAGTCACCAAACAGTTCACCGCCATGTCCATCATGATGCTGGTAGAACGGAACCTGCTCAGCTACAATAGCGCGCTGCGCTTTATCTTCCCAAGCTTCCCGGAATACGGCAATCGCATCACCATTCGCCATTTGCTGCAACACACCTCCGGCCTCGTGGATTACGAATCGCTGATTCCCGATACTGCCACCATACAGGTTCTCGACCAAGATGTGCTGACGCTGATGATGTTACAGAACTCAACTTACTTCACACCCGGAAGCGAGTATCGCTATAGTAACACCGGCTACGCCCTGCTCGCGCTGGTGGTTGAAAAACTCTCGGGTGTTTCTTTTGCTGAATTCTTGAAGGAAAATATTTTTACTCCACTTACCATGACTAACACCGTAGCCTACGAGAACGGTAAGTCAGCCGTCGCCAACCGCGCTTACGGCTATGCCGCTACCGACAGCGGTTTTGTTTTCCGGGATCAGAGTTTAACCAGCGCGGTTCTGGGCGACGGCGGCATTTATTCATCTGTGGAAGATTTGTACAAATGGGATCAGGCACTTTACACAGAAAAATTGATCACTTTCGAGACCCTCACCCAGGCGTTCACACCCGCCGTTTTGGAACAGGGCCAGCCCACGGATTATGGTTTTGGCTGGCGCATTGACGAATACCGCGGCCACCAACGCGTGCATCATACCGGCAGTACCTGTGGTTTTGCTACCATTATCCAACGTTATCCGGAGGCGAAATTTACGGTCATCATTCTCACCAACCGCAGCGAGCCAGAGCTTACCGACATTGCCAATCGCTTGACCGATCTTCTGATTGGTTCATGAGGTCAACCATGGTAGCGGGTTACATGTTCACAAAGTTGACTCATTATCGGAGGCTCTATGTTAGAACTGGATGATCCTTACACCAAGCGCACCCTAATCCCCGCTCTGCAAAAAACAGGTCAATACATCACCGATACCTTCAAGGCGCTGTCCCTGGACGATCTGTTCATCCGTCCCGATAACAGTTGGTCGGCCGCAGACCACCTTCTGCATCTTATCAAATCCAACCAGCCCATCCTGAAAGCCTTGCGAACGCCAAAACTTTTTCTGATGATTTTTTTCGGGATGTCCAAGACCCCGTCCCAACGATTCGGCCAGATCAAAGAGCGCTACTTGAAGGAATTGCAGGGGGGCCTGCAGGCCGGGCGATTTGCACCGGACTTCAGAGAAAAGCCCTACACGGAGCACGAAGCGGAAGATGAACGAAAAAAAATAATCAAAACCTGGATCAAACAGGCGAAGTCAATAATAATCGCTCTCAATGGCTGGAGCGAAAGGGATCTCGATCACTATCGCCTGCCACATCCGGCGTTGGGAAAAGTGTCGATGCGCGAGATGTTACTGTTCAGCTTATATCATAATTTACATCACACCTATAATGTTCAGAAAAAAGTGCAAAAGCCTTAGTGATTTTTTGCTTAAAATAAGTGGCCAAAATAAAAACCTACCGCAGTTCCAGAGGCATTGACATTCTCGTGGGGCAGGATGACGAAAGCAACGATTACCTGACCTTGTCGGTCGCGCACCAAAACGACGTCTGGCTGCATGTCAGCGGCACACCCGGCAGCCACGTCATTTTGCGCTGCGGCGAAGCGGGTATCGAACCTGACAAAACAAGTCTGCGCGAAGCCGCTGGTCTCGCCGCGTGGTTTTCAAAAATGCGGGACGGTGGCAACGTGACCGTCTCCTATTGCCGGGCGCGCAACGTCAGTAAACCGCGCCGCGCCAGGGCCGGAACCGTCACCATCTCCGGCGCCAAAAAGCTCAAAGTCCAGCCGGTCTTACTTGATGAGAAATGACAACACCCGGCAGGAGACATAGATGGCCCGCGAAAACGTTTTGGAGCAGCTTCGCCGGAGATGGGGCGCCGGAACTTTGCCGCAAGGTTCA
>DASWHH010000222.1:0-6715 GCA_036398295.1 bacterium | reverse complement strand
ATCGCCAACACTGCGCAACTCGCCGATCCCATCTTATTGAAAGAAATCGTCAGACTGAAAAAAGAGGCAGAGAATTTTGCGGCGAACCGGGATTTCCCTATGGCCCTGATTTGGATGGAAACCATCTGGGAGCTGCTGGTACCCGGTGACAGTTCTGAACCTACCATTGAAGAAAGTTCGGAAGCACAGAGGTTACAAGACCTTCAGACCTCAAACATCCTTTTGACCCCAAGAAAATTCCGTTGGACGAAAGAACTGATCACGGGGATAGACATTTGGCGGCAAGAGTTTCAATTTACTTTTCTCGAGGGCGACAGCACATTTCTTGACGGCAGCGGCAACCCATTTTCCGGAGTACGGGCTGCATTTGAATACAATCCCAGTTCGCGGCGATCGCTACAGACTTTGATGTATTTCAAATACAGTCGCGATTATCTTTCCGGAGAAATCGAAGTTCGCCTCCGAAACCCACTGGGCCAGCACTCATTGTGGCGCTTCGAAAACCGTTTCGAAGGCTCCTCATTCTATCGTGACTTCGACGTCAAATACCTCCAAAATCGCGCGACCCTCGCACTCGATCTGAAGCGGCTGGGGCCGATTTCGCTCGACCTCAAAGACGAATTTCTGTTTCGAAATTACGCCAATAGTACCAGCAGCTATCCGAACTACCTCAACAACATGGCCAGCGGCTTTGTGAAGCTCAATACTAATCTCGGTTCATATTTAGGCGTCGGTTACCGCAACATCCTGCGCGCCCATCCTGATTTCGGAATGAACGACTATTTTGAAAATCGTTTTGACTTTTCGTGGTATCAGACCCTCGGTCGAGAGTTAAGTTTTGCAATCGAAAACGACTTACATTTTCGCGACTACAGCGACGCCCCGACGGATACCATCTTTCAGGATTATTGGGAAGACTATTTCAGAGGTGAATTCAAGCTCCCTTTCGCGCCGGCATTTGGATCCGAGATCGAGGGTACCCTGACGCGCCGCGATTACCGCAGCTTGAGCTCAAATTTGCCGGACTATTGGCTCTGGGAGGTCGAACCTCGATTTTATGTAAAAGTTGGTCCGGATTGGCAACTCGCGGCCGGCGGTTATTATGGCGAGCTCACTCAACAGACATTAGCCAACACCCCCAGCATCTTGTTTGAAGATTATTATATGTATGGTCCGACGATCACAATCGATTTTTTTCGGATTGACGGCCTCATATTCAATATGCAGCAATCCTTGCTATGGCAAAGGTACCCGAAAAGCCGTGAAAGCAATGTGACAAATGTTGCGCTATATTCTGATCGCCAGGTTTACTCCATCCTCTTTTTCCTAACCTGGAACATTTCCACGAAGTGGCGGTTCACGGCCCTCGCCAATATGGACGACGACCGCAGTCGCCAGCGCGAAAACAGCGATTCCAACAACACGCTCCTGGGCTTCGAGCTCAATTACCTCTTTTAATTTCCTTCGTGAAACAAGTCGAAAAAATTGCCGTTTATAAACACAAGTTCTTAAGCAAATTGACGGCAGGTGAAACTATGAACAGTCGCAATAACAGTCTGATGCTGGGCGCTTTCCTCATTCTACTTGGCGGCCTGATTCTGTTGAACAATATCGACTTCATTTATCTACGTGATGAAATCATCATGTCGTTGTTGTTTCTGGCGCTGGGCGGGTATATGCTTTTTCGCTACCTCCAAAGCCACAAAATGGGCACGTTGATTTTCGCATCGATTCTACTTTTTATCGGTCTCTCTATCCTGATCGACTCCACGGGCATCGTGGACAACTCTCTGCTGGGCACAATTTTCTTTTGGGGAGTCGCAGCCCTTTTTGCCACCGCATATGTTAGGAATGCCGAAAAATGGGGGCTCATCATTCCAATCGGCGTGCTTTTTACCCTGGGACTAATTGTGTTACTGCATAACCAGTATTACCTCAACGACGACCTGGGGGGCGGCACATTTTTTCTTGGCCTGGGATTAACATTCGCTTTCCTTTACTCGATTCGTAATGAGCAGAACAAGCTGGAATGGGCCAAAGTGCCCGCCATCATTCTGATCATAATCTCGGGATTTGTTTATTTAGCCACCACCGATTCCCTCATCGCCAACCTGGTCTTACCAGTGACTTTTATTGCACTGGGAGGTTATTTGGTGTTAAAGTCCCTTCAGAATAAGCCGATAAATAAAACAGCTTGAGAGTTCGCATCAAAGAATTTAATCTTCTTTCCTCCTCCCAAAGGCTGGTGCAAATTGCGCCGGCCTTTTTTATTTTCTGGCCTTCTAGTCTGAATAATTCACCGCAGAGGTCGCCCGCCTGCCAAAGCGAAGCGGCCTGCCTGTGCAGACAGGCGGGCAGGCTGAGAACGCAGAGGTTTCTAAAAATATGGTTTTAAATCCCAACAAAATTCTTGAAATAAATTCTTTCGCAAATTGAAGGATTTCAAGTCAAATCATGTTTGAATTTAACTTTTTGAATTTGTTTCGGATTTTCTGAGATTATTTTTGGTTGCGGCCAAAGGCCGCGCTAAGGTTTATGAATAACACCTTTATTGAGATGAAGCAAGCGGCGCCAGCAACGACTCGCGGTCGACAATTCTGCCGCGGTGAATGACCATTACGATTTTTTGGGTGTTCGAAATGTCTGCAATCGGCGATGCCTCCAGGATCACGAAATTGGCCCAATCACCCACGCCCACCCCAAAGGATTGCGATAAGAACTCGCCAGGAATGATGGTGGCAGCCGCGAGGGCCTGCCAGCCTGTCATCCCCATTTCCACCATCAACTGTAATTCACGATGAACTGAAAACCCTTGAAATGTGCCCCAGTTGCCGGCATCGGTACCGGTCATGATCTTGATTTCGGCATCGACCAGCTTCTTAATCGTGCGACTCTGGGATTTAGTCATCCTTTCTTGCCAGTCGAGCCAGCGCTGCGCCCGGTCACCCCAGGAGCTGGAATCGCGATACGCTTCGATAACTCTTGCGGCAACCACTTTTGCAAGCAATGGATTGTCGAGAAAAACTGGATTATTGCTAATCTTATGAAGTTCCGATTGGACCGCCAGGGTAGGAATAACGAATACGTCCTTCTCCCTGATAAGCTGTACCAGGCTATCAGGAATCTCCTCGCCATGCAGATGGGTGATGGCCGTGGCACCGGCGCGAATTGCCTCGGCAGCGTCCTGCCAGGTTCCAATATGAATCACGGTTTTGATACCACGCTCGTTCGCGGCCTGGATCAGCGCCTCCATGGTTTCGCGGTTAACCGTCGGCATTCGCGTAGAGGCGTGATCATATACCAGCTTAATGACATCAGGATTTTTGGGTGCGAGGTCGGCAATTTCCCGACGCGCATCCTCCGGAGAGTCGATTACCCGCGTTGGCACGCCATATTCGGTGCAATGGCCGCTGCTGCAGGTAAAACAGGGACCAGCGCAATAGATATCCGCGCCCACGAGTCCTGCCTTGCGCTGACGATCTCTCAAACTGAAGATATACGATTCCATGTTGAAGAGATCCAGAAATGCGGTAACCCCACAATACAGCATGCGTTTGGCCGTGCCTTCGGTGCTCAAGAATTCCGTTGCGTTTCCGGGTGCCGCATTGCCGTAGGAGTGCACATGCATGTCGTTTAAACCCGGGATGAGCCATTTGCCGGACAGGTCAATTTCATCCGCCGCGATGGACGGCGGTCGATGGCTGCCAATTTCGCTGATTTTGCCACCTTCAACGAGCAGGCTGGCTTGCCGGACTTTTCTCGATGCGGGATCCACAATTTGGATATTTTTCAAAAAGAGATCCTGTGAAAAACCAGTCTTGCCGAGAAAGAAAATTAAAATGAGTGAGAACCGCCGGGCATATTTCATATCACACCTCAGTTTGGATTGATTCACCAAAAATAATAAAGCGAATTTGTAATTCAAGATAAAACTGACTGCCGTTCCGTCAGCAAAAATCTGCAGCGAATTCATTGCTTGATTTTTTAGTTGGTGAATAGTATATTAGCCCACAAAAACCAAAAACAGAGACCCCCAAAGGAGCGCCAGCGAATGGCAAAAGAGCAGCCCAACGGGCAGGCAGAACAGGAATTGATCGAGAGAATACGGGACGGCTTTATGGTAGAGTCCGAAGAGGATATGACGCCGGGCTATAAGAAAGCGTTGCTGACCCAGCTCACGGTACAGGGTGACACCGAATTGATGAGCGCTCCCGCCTACTACCTCGCCTCCAAAGACGCCCCGACCATCAACAGCCGCATCGCGGTAACCGCGATCATTCACGATGAGTTGGGACACGCCAATATCGCTTATCGAATCATGGAAGACCTCGGGGTAGACAAGAACTGGCTGGTTTATGGCCGCCAGCCGCATGAGTTCAAGCATCCCTATGGCTTCGACCAGCCGCTGGAAAATTGGGCGGAAATGGTCGTAGCCAACGGCTTTTTCGACCGCGCCGGTATTTGTCTCTTGGGCGATGTTCACGAAAACACCAGCTACGGTCCGCTCAAACGGGCGCTGGTGAAAGTGGATCGCGAAGAAATTCTCCACCTCCGCCACGGCGAGTCGTGGATGCGACGGCTGGCGAAAGCTGGCGGCGAAGCCCGGGTCCTGTTGCAGCGTGCCGTCGATTGGATGTTCCCAATGACTCTCGAATGGTTTGGCCTGCCTGATACTCTCAAACATCATAGCGGACAGTTGGAATATCGCCTCAAAGGCAAAACCAACGATCAACTCCGCCAAACCTGGATGGCTGCGACCGTACCGCTGTGTGAAAGCATTGGCATCCATGTCCCCGCCCATTTTGACAGCGCCAAAAACGAGTACCACATCGACTACCCCTTTCCATGCGAGTACGAACCGCAAGCGAAACGCTGGCTGTTCAATCAACCTCTGTCGTGGGACGATGTATTCAAGCGCTGGAAGGCGCGCGGGCCCATGAACAAAAAGTATGTGGAAATGGTTCAAGGCGACCTCGACGGCCTGTTCGGGGGGCGGCGTTGGTGACCACCGAGCAGGTCTGGGACGCGCTGCGCTGCGTCACTGACCCGGAGTATCCCCTCAGCATCGTGGAGCTGGGAATGGTCTACCGGGTCGCCGTTAACGAGGGCAATGTTGACATTGCCGTGACCTTCACTGCTATCGGTTGTCCCGCCATCGATATGATCATTTCTGACATCAAAGAAGGCATTCATAGACTCTCGGGTGTGAAAAACCTTCACGTGGAGGTAGTCTGGAGTCCACCCTGGACCAAAGACAAAATTAGCGAGCGTGGGCGTGAAATTCTACAGTACTACGGAGTCGGTGTTTAATCGGGAGCAGCAATGCCAGAGGAACAGGTGTACGAAGTTTTCGCGCGCAAATCCCATAAAGAGGCCTTGATGCACGTGGGCAGTATCAACGCTGCTGATGACGACCTGGCCAAGGTCTATGCCTGGACAATGTACGACGAAGAGAGCTGGGTGGAGATGTGCGTCGTGCCGCGAACGGCGTTCATCCAGGTGACCCATGAATGTAAAATTCCGCTCTGGGGAAACTGAATGCTAGTACGCAGTAGGCAGTTGGCAGTAGGCAGCCGCGCGAATTGCCTACTGCTCACTGCCTAGTGCCAACTTATATATCGAATCGAAAAATGAAATCTAAAGAATACGAATCCACCGAGGGTATGAGTCCGAAATGTCGAGATGCGCTCCGTAACTTACTCATTGCCTGCGCCGACACCAAACTTTTGTTAGGTTACCACTACGGCGAATGGACGTTCGGACCGCCGCAATTGGAGGCGGCCATCGCATGTTGCTCACTTTGTCAAAGTGAGCTGGGACACGTAAGACTGCTGCACGGCATTTTGAATGCTCAATACGACGACAACCCGGATACGCTAGTAGAAAATCGCCAGGCCACTGAATTTGCCAATATAGCTTATCTCGATCATGAGATCAAAGACTGGTCGGATTTTGTGGCGGCCAACTACCTGGTCGACCTGGCGATTACTACGATCCTGTTCTCGATGAAAGAATCCTCCTTCCAGCCACTCCATATGAGTCTGGCAAAAATGCTGCAAGAGGAACGGTACCATATTCATCATGGCCAGGGATGGTTTCGCACGTTGGCGCAAAAAAACGCCCGCACCAAAAAGGCGATCGCCAAAAGCGCACAAGCAGCATTGGCAAAGATTGTGGAATGGTTCGGCCCGCAGAATTCGGAAGAGGACAGGCTTTTGTTGGAAGCCGGTATCAAGGCCGAACCCAACGCGGTCATTTTGGGATCATTTTTGAATGAAGTCGCAGCCGTCGCGGAAAATCTCAAACTCGATTTGGGATTGACAAAGGGTCGCGGCAAGAATTGGAAATTCCAGCACAAGGTAAAGTGGAATGGCTGGAACCCGAAAACCCGCCGGATTGACAACACCGGGCCGGAGGAGCGTATTTTGTATCATCTCCGGGGCGCCAAGAACAAAGTTTTCAAGCTAAATTAATTAAAATGGCTATCCCCAAAAAAGCGTGCCCGTTTTGCGGCTCAACTGATACGCAGAAGCAGTCCGATTTCGGGACGTCGGTAATGGTCAAACAGTATTACTGCAACAGCTGCAGAACGGTATTCGAGTGGATTAAGTGGGGTGACGATGACGAGACGCTTGATGTGCCGGAATTTTTGAAAGGCTTGAAGTGATGGAGTAAAACAGATTCTTTCCCAAAAGACCGCCTACCCATTAAGTTA
>DASWHH010000221.1:0-2177 GCA_036398295.1 bacterium | reverse complement strand
ATAGCTTGCGAAACTGTTCAACAGCGTGTCTTTGGCGGCGATGACCTTTTCGTAGAGCGTTTTGTCATTTTCCAGTAGTTCAATTTTCTTCGAAAGTGCGGCCACCACCTCTTGTTTCATGAGCAAGAATGGCTCGCCGTTGATTTGGAATTCCCACGTCTCCGCATCAATTTGGCGGCCATTACTGCGATCGTTTCCGATGGTAAGCGTCGCGGTCGGTTGGGCGCCTAAGGACAATGGCAACAGCATGGCGAGTAGAAAAATTCGTTTCATCTTTTCCCCCTTCAGTTTTGGAGAATACCCTTAATTTTTGCAATCAACTCATCCGCCGAGATGTTCTGGTATTCGTTTTCGATTTCAACGGCTCTGGCGGCGTGTTCTTCCTGCGCCCTTAAGATGGCTAAGGCAGCGTCTACCTTGGCGCGGTCCAGTTCCGCCTTGGCTTTTTCATAGGCAGCCTGTGAAAGCTGATGCTCATTCTTTAATTGCTCGTAGCGATCTTCGATTTGCTTTAATGCTTCTTCGCGCCGTTTCAGTTCTTCAAGCAGCTTTTTACGCTGCCATGCCTTGAAAGCGAAGAGTCCACCCAGAGCGGAAAATCCAAGAAGTACCATCCACGAGTTTTTGCTGGTAATCTTGAACTCCCTGAGGAAGAAAAACAGTATGACGATAAACAGCACGATGAAAACCAGGTGATCGCCGTAATCCCTCATAAATTTTAATATGCCAATCATGATTTTGCCCCTCCTGTCGCGCCGGATTTGCTCGCTGCCAGTTTCTCGATTTGGCTGATCAACTGATGCAGAGGTTCAGTACCAATGGAGATGGCGGCCGCCGTGATGAGGACGCGCAGAAATTTGAATTGCGATAAGGTGCCCACAATTTTGGAGGTCATTCCTTCCACACCGGATAGCATCTTTTCCACCAGCAGAACGAGATCTATATCTAGTTTGTACATGAGCGCCAGCGTGAAGCCCATTGACAGAATGAAAGCTAGAACGCGGCTACCGATTCTCATGTAATTGAGGCGAATCAGTTCTGCCGATACACTCTCTTTGCCCCCAACGTAAGGGCGTTCCGCTATCACTTTCCACAGTACCCAGTTGAGAATTTTTTCGGTCCTGGGAGCGTTGCTGCCCTGAAACCCATAGAGTCGGTCAAAGCGTTGCTGCAGGATCCGCGCCCGATTATTCCAGAAAGAATGAAGATTGCATTTTAGCTCAATGTAGCCGTAAACGCTAACCAACACTTCCACTACCCGTTCCACAAAGATTGCCATGATCAGATAGATGAAAAAGAGATAAGTTATCCGTGTTATGACTTCGATATTCTCCATTGTCCTCCTCCTAAGCTTTCACCATGGGTCGTGCCTTGAAATCATTGAGCGCTACTTTAAACGTCTCATCGGCTTTCCAAAGTTTGGCATATTGATCAACAGACTGCTTGAAGGTATCGTACGGGAAATTGTTGCCTGGACAGGCTTTAGGCGCCACATATTTGTGGGGAATAATTCCTTTTGGGAATCCTGGCGCCGCCTGCTCCGGAAATTTAACCGGTATTTCGTGCATCAAGGACCACAGCGCTACGACTCGCGCCGCGGAATCCACCTGTGCGGAAGTGGGTTGCACAATGCCTAATTTACCGTTATGGTTGGAGAATGGCACTTTCGGGTCGGTTTCGAAGCAGCCGTGCAAAGCGACACCCAGCGAACGGCTATTGTATCCCACCGCATGGTTGCCAAAGCGGTCCCAGCGGCACAAGGCGCGAATGGTTCCATCCTTAAATACAATGCAGTTATAGCCGGTGAGCCAGCCCTTACGGTCGAATTCTTTGGTGATTTCTTCATAGGGCGAATCGGAATGCATGGCAGTGTGATGGTACACGATCATGTCAATCGGTTTGCTGAAAATGTGCGTTCGTTCGAGCCTTTCCGGACGGTCACCGCCGTCGTATGCAAACCCCAGCAGTTCTTCTACCGATTTCCTCGGGGCTGGGGCGGCGTCTGTAACGGGCACCGGCACCGGTACGGCCTTGGGTTTTTGGGTGGTCTCTGCCGGTTTCGCCTCTTCTATCACTTTCTCTTTACTGACGACGATTCGACGATTGATTAGGAAATTCATCAGGAAGTTGACCGGCTTGCTGCCGGCGCCGATGATGATGCCGGTGAAAATGTATTC
>DASWHH010000220.1:0-1543 GCA_036398295.1 bacterium | reverse complement strand
GCAGCCTGCTTCCCGAAAACCTCGAGCACACGCGCTGGATGATCTTTTTGCAGGAAGCGGAAAAATCGCAGCTGTATACCCGAGACGCTCAGAACGACATCAATTACGGCGATAGCTTCGAATTCATTCGCAGCTATTTTGGTCAGGTCGACACCGCGGACGATCTTAATCGTCAACTGTTCGTCGACATCAAAACCTATTTGGTGGACGATATTCTGGTAAAGCTAGATCGGATGACCATGGCCACCTCCCTGGAAGGGCGGGTGCCGTTTCTCGATTACCGGTTTGTCGAGTTCGCCGCGACCATCCCGGGCCGGTTGAAAATGAAAGGAACGGATACCAAACACATTTTGAAGAAAGCCATGAAGGGCATCTTGCCGCCAGAAATCTTGAAACGTGGAAAAGAAGGGTTCAGCATACCTATTAAGAACTGGTTGAAGAACGACCTTAAAGAGCTGATGCTGGACGTGCTGAGCCCTCAAAAAATCAAACAGCAGGGATTCTTCAATGCCGACTATGTGCAGCGGCTCACCCAGGAACATCTAACGGGGAGGGAAAATCATAGCCACCGTCTGTGGGCAATGATGGTTTTCGGAATCTGGCACGACATCTATTTAGGAAAGCAACCTGGAGCCTATGAAAAAGCCACTCAAGCACCTAACGAATTTGCTGCGGTTTAATCGCGGCGCTGATATTCCAACCATGGGACCACTTAAGGCCGAGTGGCAGGTCATCAATCAATGCAATGCTAAATGCCTCACTTGTCAGGACTGGCAGGGACGAATCGACCCCACCCTGCTCAATACCGCAGAGGGCAAACGACTGATTCGCGAGTTGGCCGATTCTGGGGTGCTGCACCTCTGTTTCAGCGGTGGCGAGCCGTTGCTGCGCAGAGATCTGATTGATTTGATCAACTATGCGAAAAAACAGGGATTGACCACCTCACTCATGACTAATGGCTTAATATTAACCGAGCGGCGGGCAAGAGAACTTGCCAATGCCAAACTCGACACTGTGTTCATTTCTCTCGACGCGGCCGACCCAAAACTGAACGATGAAATTCGGGGATTGCGAGGTTACTTTAATCTGGCGATGTCGGCAATCGACAATGTGAAGGCCATGCGCAGCGGCGGCAAGCCTGGCATCATCATCAAGGCCACCGTCAGCAGCAAGAACGTGCGCCACCTGGCGGCGCTGGCGGAACTGGCCGACCGCCGCGGCATCGAAGGTTTCCGATTTCAGTTGGCGCAAGTTGTCAAGAACGCCAATTTTGTTTTTGATAGATCGCTCTTGTTGACGGATAAAGAGCGCGCGATTCTGGTTCAGCAACTCGATAGACTCATCCAGCGGTTTGCGTACCTGCTCAGCGGCTCACTAGAATATTATCAAGGCTTGCGAGATTTTCTCGAACGACCGGAATCGGTTCGTAAGTTTCGTTCGATTTCGGGATTTTCTTTTGTGGTGATCGATCCCTGGGGTCGTTTGTTTACCAGCCCCGCCAAAGTACAGGAGATTGGCAACATCCGCCGCGACAGTTTTCAAA
>DASWHH010000219.1:0-2686 GCA_036398295.1 bacterium | reverse complement strand
AAATCGATTCGCATTTACGGGCAGGGAAAGAGTGCCGAAGAGACCATTCCGGCGGACACCAGCTACCTTGCCGAGTTCGAAGATTTCTTTCAGGCGGTTCGCGGCGGTGGGCCAACCGCCAGTCCATTTTCCGAGGCCTTTCGCGATTTGCAGGTCATGTTGAGCGCCGTCAGCGAGTCCTCAAATATGCGAGAGATTTGACCATAGGGGCGAGCCTCTACGGTCGGACAAAAAAATAATAGTTCTCATGCGATTTTGGAAAAATAGACGGAAGATAGTCATCGGAATTCATGGCGTCGGCAACAAGCCGCCGGAGAGAATCCTCAAACACTGGTGGGAAAGGTCGATCCGGGAGGGACTGAAACGAATCGGTCATGGCGATCAGCTATTTGATTTCGAGTTAGTTTACTGGGCCCGCTACCTGTATCCTGAACCCCAGAAGCTGCAGTTCAAAGACAAAAGCCATCCGCTACACATCGATGATCCTTACATGCCCGGCCCGAGCACGGGTACAAAAAGGGCGCCAAGCCGGGTAAGAAAAAAAGCCCTTAACCTGATCGAGAAGATTCTGGACAAGGTTTTTTTGTCTGAACGTAAACTCTTTAGCTTTGATCCGATCGCCGATTTCATCATCCAGAAAAAATTTCGTGACCTGGATTTGTATTATCAGAACGCCACGATAGATTGGGCTGGTCCAGATTATCAAGCCCGGGTGCTGATCCGCCATGCTCTGGCTCAAACGCTGCGCAAGCACAGGAAAGATAACATCATGCTGATTGCCCATTCCATGGGTTCGATTGTCGCGTACGATGTGTTGACCCAGGAAGTCCCGGGTGTGAGCATTCATACGTTTGTGACGTTGGGTTCGCCACTGGGGCTGCCGGCGATCATGAAGCGAATTCTTAGGCAGATGCATCAAGATCCTGGAATCCTAAAAAAGGCGCCAACCCCTGAAAATATCCGCCATGCCTGGTACAATGTTTCCGATTTGAACGACACCATTGCCGTCAATTACAGCCTGGCGGATGATTTTGCCAAGAATCCCCTTGGGGTGGGACCACAGGACATTATCGTGAACAATGACTACGAGTTCGAGGGCGAGCGCAACCATCATAAATCTTATGGCTATTTACGAACGACTGAGGTGGCGGAGGTCATCTACCAATTTCTCTTGGAAAAAGAGCCGACGCTGTATGAGAGGTTGAAACGATTCTCGATACCCCTTTTTAGAAGCGCTTGAGGCGATCATAAGCTCAATGCCATAGCACTGCATGCCGGCGACGAATGTATGCGATTCTCACCATTTGTAAATTCGTTCAATCTCAAAAAAACTCTGGCTTTTTTGATTTGAATCTCCTATCTTAGCCATATCAGATAGGAATATGCCAGCCTTCAATTAGCTGCAGATAAAAGAATCATCGAGATCGACCTTTCTTACTCGCCTTTTGCCTTTCCGATTTTATCCGCAATGATGTCTGACATTTTCTATTTGTAGCGCGGAAAGAACGAAACGGGAGAACGAGCATGTCAAAAGCAAAACCCGGCGACACCGTTCAGGTTCATTATACTGGCAAGTTAGCCGATGGCACTGTTTTTGACACCTCTACAAAAGGTGAACCGCTTGTGTGCAAAATAGGGGAGGGGCAGCTTATCGCCGGATTTGAGGAGGCCGTGGTTGGCATGACCAAAGGAGAATCGAAAACCACCATCATATCCGCTGACAAAGCTTATGGTCCGTATCGGGATGAAATGGTGATTGAAGTGGAGCGCAACCAGTTGCCCTCGCATCTAAAATTGAACGTTGGCCAGGCGTTGCAGAGCGTTCAGCAGGACGGTCAGGTTATCCGGTTTTTGGTGACAGAACTTTCTGAGACATTGGTAACCTTAGATGCCAATCATCCTTTGGCAGGCGAGGAGTTGACTTTTGACATCGAACTGCTTGCTATCATTTAATCATTGTTGCAGTTAACCATTAACATCAAACAAACCTGAGGTTAAGTCATGAACATCTATGTTGGTAATTTATCAATGGATGTAACCAAAACGGATTTACAGCAAGCCTTTGAGGCTCATGGGAAAGTCTCTTCGGCTACGGTTATCCGTGATAAATTCAGCGGCGAATCCCGAGGCTTTGGCTTTGTGGAAATGCCAGACCAGTCGGAAGGCCAGGCTGCCCTCGCAGCCCTGAACGGCTCAGAGTTGATGGGCAAGAATATTGTTGTGAGCGAAGCTCGTCCTCGGCCTGAAGGCCAGCGCGGTGGCGGCGGTGGTCGAAGTGGTGGTGGCCGAAGTGGCGGTGGTCGCAGCGGCGGTGGCCGGCGGTTTTAGATTTGTTAAATAGAAAGGGGGCTGTCCAAAAAGCCACCTTCACGCCGAGCGAAGTCGAGCCCGCTTTGGCGAAAAGAATCAAACTTTTTGGACAGCCCATTCTTAAGTAGGAAAAAAAATCCAAAAGATGTATTTCCGAGATGAATCACTAAGAAAGCATCTAGGAACCCATTCCAATCCTGGGTGATGCGGCTCCGCAACCGTGGAGCGGCCATGCGATCCATGTCGCTCGAGGTGTGACACAATCTATGCTACCCTCCCGACCGGTGCCTACAGAAGGTTCCCCATCCTTTGCCTGGCGATAATGTTTTGAGGGCTTACCTCCCCCTTTCAACCTTTCGAAATGCTCATCGGGACC
>DASWHH010000218.1:0-4249 GCA_036398295.1 bacterium | reverse complement strand
GTGATGACCTCCACCCCGGAGTATTTGTTTATGGACGACCAGATCGCCTTTGCGCTTAACCGTATGGATCTCGGTGGGTTCCGGCATATTTTGTTGATTAACGCCCAGGGTGAGCCCTCGGGCGTGATTTCGGTTCGGGACATCATGGCGCATCTCGTAAAAAACGTTGCGGATAAGAATTGACCGGCGGGGAGGACGAAGGGTTACCCAACCTCTGGAGGCCCCCATGGTAGTGAAAACCGATTTTGACCGCTTCAACGATGAGTTGGTCAGCATGCAGGAACTGATGGATGAGCATGAGATTGCCCTGCGTGACAAAGATCTAATGGTCCCCATCAGCACGCTAGGTTTGAAAAAAGCGGTGACCGTGGAGCCGGGGACTTCCATCAAACAATGCGTTGCGACGCTCCTTGCCCGCCATTTCGGTTGTTTGTTGGTAGTTAAGAATAAAAAACTAAAGGGCATTTTCACCGAACGCGACGTGCTTTTGAAAATCGCCGGTGAAAAAGTCGATCTCGCAACAGCAAAAGTGGACGATTATATGACGCCCAACCCGGTGACCGTGACCATGAACGATCCCATCATCGCCGCCTTGCGATTGATGCACAAAGGAGGTTATCGCCACGTCACCATCGTCGACAACAATGGTGAGCCCGCATCCGTTCTCTCGATTCGCGACATCGTGCATTACATCGTTGAGTTTTTCCCGCAGGATGTTTTGAATTTGCCTCCGCATCCGATACGGGTTGGCAGTAAAAGCGCTGAAGGCGGCTAGCCCAACTTCGACAGCCCAATAGGCTTTCAAATGATTTTTAGGATCGTGGAATTGTTAAGTTGTTGTTTTTTGGTATTCGGTTTTTGAAAATGCTGTGTAGTTAAAACTTTTATTGACATCGAGTAAGCTATTGTGAATATTATGGTTATAAATTTAAGTGTCGAAGTTGGGCTAGATTCGTAATCAACCTATTATAAATACAACTGGAGTAACAGTTAGAATGAGTAAACCTGTAAAGAACCTAAATGCAGTAACGATTCGTTTCGCTGGCGACTCCGGCGATGGCATGCAGTTGGTGGGTACGGAGATGGCCAATACTTCGGCACTGCTTGGTAACGATATTGGTATTCTACCGGACTTCCCTGCTGAGATTCGGGCTCCTGCCGGGACGCTGCCCGGCGTCAGCGGCTATCAGCTGCACTTCAGTAGTTTTGATATTCACACACCCGGCGAGCAGTACGACGCACTGGTCGCCATGAATCCGGCGGCTTTGAAAATGAACATTAGCAATCTCAAACCGAACGGGATTTTGATTGTCAATTCCGAGGCGTTTAAAGATAGAAATCTGCAATTGGCTCGTTACGATCATAATCCGCTTGAGGATGGCTCGTTAGATAAATATCAATTATTCGAAGTGGACGTTACCGGCTTGACTCGCAAGGCGCTGGAAGAATTAAGCCTTTCAAATAAAGTAGTGGATCGCTGCAAAAACTTCTTTGCGCTGGGAATGGTTTTCTGGCTTTACAATCGCTCGATGGATCATGCCATTAGTTTGATCAAAGATAAATTTTCCAAGAAAGCAGAGTTGGTTGAAGCCAACCTGCGCGCACTGAAAGCCGGCTATGCCTACTGTCTGGCGACTGAGCAGTTTGCCACCTCATACGAAGTCAAACCGGCCAAACTGCCCCCTGGAAAATACCGCAGTATGAGCGGCAACGATGCGGTGGCGTTGGGGTTGATTGCGGCTTCGGTGAAATCGGGGCTGCCACTGTTTTACGGCAGCTATCCCATTACCCCGGCCAGCGACATTTTGCACGAGCTTTCAAAATACAAGAATTTCGGTGTGCGCACGTTTCAGGCCGAAGATGAAATCGCCGCAGTGTGCGCGGCCATCGGGGCATCCTATGCTGGCGCGCTGGGCGCGACTGGAACCAGCGGACCTGGACTGGCGCTGAAAATGGAAGCCATCGGTCTGGCGGTGAGCGTGGAGCTACCGCTGGTGATTTGCGATATTCAGCGCGCCGGCCCGAGCACGGGTCTGCCGACCAAAACCGAAGCAGCCGACTTGCTGCAGGCCATCTACGGCCGAAACAGCGAAGCGCCGGTGCCGGTGGTAGCGGCGTCACGGCCGTCCGATTGTTTTGAAACGGCTTTTGAAGCGTGCCGCATCGCCGTCAAGTACATGACGCCGGTGATTTTTCTCTCCGATGGCTACCTTGCCAACGGCGCGGAACCTTGGCCGGTGCCGGATGCGAGCCAGCTGCCGGAGATACCGGTGCAGTTTGCCAAGGATCCGGAGAGTTTTGCCCCGTTCCTGCGGGATGAAAAAACTCTGGCCAGACCGTGGGCGCTCCCCGGAACGCCCGGGTTGGAGCATCGCATCGGTGGTCTGGAGAAAGAGGCGGTGACGGGCAACGTGAGTTACGATCCCCGCAACCACGAATACATGTGCATGACCCGCGCCAAAAAAGTGGCGCAGATCGCCGACGATCTTCCGCCCACTGCAATCGACGGCGCCAAATCCGGTGATCTGCTGCTGTTAGGATGGGGCAGTACCTATGGCGCGATCAAGACAGCGGTGGAGCACAAGCAGAAAGCGGGCAAATCGGTTTCCCAGGTCCATTTGCGTTATCTGAATCCCCTGCCAAACGACCTCGGAAAAATCCTGGCGAATTTTAAAAAAGTGTTGATACCGGAACTCAATTTAGGTCAGCTGCTGAAAATCATTCATGCTACCTATCTAATCCCGGCGATCGGCTTTAATAAGGTGCAGGGCCTGCCGTTTTTCTCTTCTGAAATCGAAGAAAGAATTGATCAACTATTGGAGAAGTAAAAATGAGTGTAAAAGACGATACCATCGCTCCGAATGGACCAGTAATAAATCTCAGTAAGAAAGATTTTGAATCCGATCAGGAAGTGCGCTGGTGCCCCGGGTGCGGCGACTATTCGATTCTGGCGCAAACCCAGAGAACTCTGCCCAATATCGGTATCCCGCGGGAGAAATTTGTGTTTGTATCTGGCATCGGCTGCTCCAGCCGTTTTCCTTACTATATGAATACCTACGGCTTCCACAGCATTCACGGGCGCGCGCCGGCGATTGCCACTGGCGTCAAAATTACCAATCCGGAGTTGTCCGTTTGGGTAGCCACCGGCGATGGCGATGCCCTCAGCATTGGTGGTAATCATTTTATTCACTTGATGCGACGCAATCTGAACATCAATGTGATTCTATTCAACAATCGAATTTATGGATTGACCAAAGGGCAATACTCACCGACCTCTGAGTTCGGAAAAGTTACCAAGTCCACGCCATTCGGTTCGGTCGATCATCCGTTCAATCCCATCAGCGTGGCGATTGGTGCCAGCGCAACGTTTGTCGCGCGCACCATGGATCGCGATCCAGCGCATATGCAAGATACCATTAAAAAGGCCGCGGAGCACAAGGGCACGTCTTTTGTCGAAGTTCTTCAAAACTGCAATATTTTTAATGACGGCACCTGGTTTAAATACACTGAAAAAGAAACGAAGCCGGAGAACGTCGTCTATCTCGAGCATGGCAAGCCGCTGGTTTTTGGTGCGCAGCGCGACAAAGGTATCTACCTGAAAGGCTTTAAGCCGGAGGTGGTTTCTCTTAAAGATGGCAAGTATTCTGAAGCGGATTTGTTGGTGCACAATGAAAACGATTCCAACTCCACTTATGCGTATATCCTGAGCCATATGATGGACAACCCGGCCCTGCCGATTCCTGTCGGCGTGTTTCGATCGGTGGAGACCATGCTGTACGAAGATGCCCTGATGCAGCAGCTCAAAACCGCCTCAGAGAAAATGGGGAAGCCGGATTTGCAGGCGCTGTTGGAATCGGGCGATACCTGGGAAGTCAAGTAAGCGATGTTTAATAATGACGGAAGATGACATAAAATCCGAAGCTCGAAATTCGAAATGCTGCCGTGCGGCACTCCGCTTCATTATGATTTTATGGAAGTAAAATTCAAATTATGACAAAGATATGAGCCCACAAAACTGGAAGTTTCCTTAATGCGATATGTGAATTTTGAGCTTATATCGTGTTTCGAATTTTGACATTCGGATTTTCAAGCCGAATACCTCATTGTCTTTGACGCCCGGTGAAGGTTCGCCGGGCTTTTTGTTTTTACTACTTGAATATCCTTTTTGACTTTCTTATGTTAAGCCCATGAACGTAGAAAAAATCAGGCAGCGCATCGAACGCCGGTATGACGAGCGTTTAACAGCATT
>DASWHH010000217.1:0-4264 GCA_036398295.1 bacterium | reverse complement strand
TCGCCAGGTGCCGGTAGTGGCCGGTGAGCTCAATACGGTGATGCCCTGGACCATGTATCATGGCATGACTGACGAGGACCTCGGTGCTATCTATTCTTACTTGAGAACCGTTCCACCGGTAAAAAATTCCGTCGAGAGATTTATACCGAGCAACACCAACTAAGGACGCAAGTACCTGAACCGTCTTTGGCAAACCTAAAAATCCCAAAACCAAAAATCAAATAAAAATCCAATGTTCAATCTCCGAAATTCAAAACTGGGTAAGGTATTGTTCGGTAAATGTGATTTGAAGTTTGAAATTTCCGGCTTGTTTGAATTTCCTGTTTGGTTCCGCCTCGTAGGGATAACGTAGTATCAAAAGTTCAATAAACTGGAGGAGGGATTCATGAGAAAAGTCACATTCAGCGGATTGCTATGGATAGCGGGATGGACGGCGGCATCGGCCCAGAACTATGCTATCCATGCGGGTCGCGTGATTGATGGAGTCAGCAACACCGTTGCACAAAATGTAACCATTCTCATTCAGGGAAATATAATCAGGCGCCCTTGGCAAAGACTTGGCCATCCCCGATACCACGATCGTCATCGATCTCAGCAGCCACACCGTGTTGCCCGGGTTCATCGATGCCCACACCCACATCTTGCTGCAGGGGGATATCACCTCGGAAGAGTACGATGAGCAGATCTACAAAGAATCGATTCCTTACCGCACCATTCGCGCGGTGGCGGCGGTGCGGACGGCGTTGTGGAACGGCTTCACCGCTATGCGCGATGTGGAAACCGAGGGCGCCCTGTACGCCGATGTCGATGTGAAAAAAGCCATCAACCGCGGCATCGTCCCCGGGCCGAGGTTGTGGGTGTCCACACGCGCGCTGAGTATCACCGGGCGCTACGGTCCCACCGGTTATGCCTGGGAATTGGACTTGCCGAAAGGCGTACAAATTGTTGACGGCGCCGATGAATGCCGCAAAGCCGTGCGCGAACAGGTGGCCCACGGCGCCGACTGGATCAAATTCTACGCCGACTCCCGCTATTATATTGACAAGGATGGCGGACTTTCCAGCAGGACCAATTTCACCAGAGAAGAAATCACGGCGATTGTGGATGAGGCGCATCGCCTGGGGGTGAAAGTCGCGGCACATGCGATCGGCCGCAACGGCATCAAAATGGCCCTGGATGCGGGTGTCGAAACCATCGAACACGGTGACGGCTTCGACGATGCCCTCATTGCGCAGGCGAAAGCGCAAGGGGTGTACTGGTGCCCCACCATGCTGGTGACGGAATATGTGGCCCCGGGCCGCGCCGCCGCCGGCAGCGAAATTTGGACAAAGATGCTGCCCATGCTTTACAAGGCGGTCAACAGAGCTCACAAGGCCGGCATGAAAGTCGCCCTCGGCACCGACGCCGGCGGCTACCCCTGGACCATGAATCCGGCGCAGGAGTTTCAGTTGTTTGTGGAGAAAGCCGGTTTTGCGCCGATGGATGCCATCAAAGCCGGGACGTCCGTGGCGGCTGAACTATTAGGCCAATCGGATCAAATCGGCCAACTGGCTGCCGGAAAATTAGCGGACATCGTGGCCGTGCCGGGCGATCCGCTGCAGGATATCGGGGTACTGCAAAACGTGATCTTTGTAATGAAGGACGGGAAAATCTTTCGACGGGATGAATAACATTGAAATTTCCATCGTAGGGGGCCGTCCAAAGCGGGTCAGGAGACGGCCATTACCGCATGTTTTTCAGGCTGGTGCAAATAAAAATTTGGACGCAGCTTTGCGCAGATAAACGCTGATTTTTATTTTAAGAAATAAATAACCAACTAAAAGGATACTGAGAAACTCACCATTAGCCTGTCCTTCACCTCGAGCGCAGTCGAGGGGTGCATTTTGCGACTTTTTCAGCATCCTGCTAAAGCTTTCTAAGACTCGGCGTAAATCAGCGTCCAAAAAATCGTTCTGCAACAGTCCGATGTTTTGGCGGGAATCTACTGCGGTCTCGCACTGGGCTGCCCGACCATCGCGAGGTTTGGTCGATGCTTCGGGACGGGCATGACATGAAAACTGGCTTTCCGGGGCAGTCCATTACTGCTGTTTTCTCTGCACCCCGAAGTACAAATCATCTTCGGTGCCATCACGGTCCCAATCGAGCAAAATTGTGAACTCGCCGAGATCTTCTTTCAAGACCACTTTCGATTTGTAGGTCTCAACGTCCGGCTGCTGCTGGTTTAGAATCAACGTGTCGGAGCGAACGCTCCATGTTCCCGAGGCCTTGTGAAAGAGCGAATCGCTGAGATTGTGGTACTCGGAATAGTAGGTTCCATCCTCGAGGTAAAACGTGCGGATCGGTTTCATCCGCAGTTTCTCTTCCCAGTTGCTTTCGTCGGCAGCGAACGCTGCACTGGAGTCGCTGTTGTTGACCGAATTAGTGGTCACGTGAATGGAAACATTGCGCCACTCGCCAATCATGGCATGCCGCAACGTCTCTTCGTTTTGCTGTGCCGGTGAGCAACTACAAAAAATCAATCCAAGCATAACAAATGATCGCGATTTAATTTTTTCTCCCATGAAGATAACTCCTAATTTTTGTGATTTGGATAGTAACAGAATTTCAACCCATAAAATAAGGGTGCAGTCTCCATTTTACGCTGCTATTTTGTTGTAGTAGCAGTCGGCTTTATGGTGTTTCCAAAAGGACTCCCATCTTCCGGACTTGACATAGGTTCTGAGGTTAAGGATATTTTGGCCGCCTTTTCTTGACCACCGCATGCCACTGCGGCACAGTCTGGCTTTGACTATGGATTTGCAAGCCGCCTCCACGGGGCCGCTGGCAATGGGAAATCCTTGGCTGCGATAATAGGCATAATTCATCTTCGCCTTACGCTTTTTGAAATAATTCATTTCTCGGCATAGGGCTTCACGCCGGGCGCCACCGATGGCGGTGCGGTAGTATTTCATGGAGCGATATAAGCGGTTGGTGCTATATTCCTGGTGCAACAGCAACTGCCGCCATTTTTGAAACCACTTGTTTGCTGCTTGAGAGGATTTCCCGAAGATCGCCTCAGAAGCCAGTGATAAATGTTCCATTGCATGATAAAAGTCAATAAGAACCGCGCAATCCTGCAACAAGGCGGTGCGCTGAATGTACTTCTCCAGGCCAGGGTGGCCGTCGGTGATCACCAGTTTTGTGGTCTGTTCTGGCACTTTCTCAAAACATGCCTCAATTTCCTGTTCAAGCTGCTGGCGAAAGGTCAAAAACTTGGTCTCAGGCATGCGGGCGGTATAGTGGCTCTCCAGACGTCTCGGCTGTCCTTCCTCTTTGCCATAATAGGAAATGCTGCCAACCATGGCATGGCGATACGCGGTCTTCGCCGAATCGCTCTTTTGCGCTTTGGGGCGTTCGACCCTGCGGCCTTTGCGCTTGCCGTGCTCAGAAAGCAACACGTTTACCCCATCGAAACTGATGGCCACCGCCTCCGTCCCCGGCGGCGCCTGCTCGTCCTGCCGAATCTGGCGGTCAAGCGCTTCCTTGCGCTCCTCAATCACCGCACCGGTGTCGGAGACGATGTGCTTGATAGCCGTGGGCGAGGGATGAAACAACGCGCTCTTCAAAAGCAAACAAGCGCTCTCTTCCGGTGTCATCAAGGCCACCGAATACAAAATCGACTCACGAACATCCATTGTGGCGTACTGGCCCTGCATACCCCATTTCTCATCCAGTGGCACATAACTTTTGCCGCCTTTGTCGAGTTGATACAAACGCCGCTCCATCGCAATTTCTCCAAAAGGGGTCAAGAAATACTTCCGGCTCATTTGCTTGAAACGGAATACCCCACTATCTCTCGAAATTGTCATGGCGCTCTCGTCGTGGCTTTCGATGAAGGTCTTATAGGCAGCCGCACCGGCTGCGCTCAGTCCCTCGCGCAAACCTCTGGCGAATTCCTCCGCGTTCTCTGGAGTCAGCTTCGTAAAATCACGATTCTGGCAAAATTCACTGAGCTTTTGTTGAAATTCGTGTTTTGCAATTTCCAAAATTTTGTCTATATTCATCGCAAGGACTCCTTTCACGGTTATTTAAGTAATTATTTTGGATACACTTAATATAACCCGATTGGAGTCCTTTTTCAACTATTCATTTACGTAAATCCAGATCAACACCCAATTTTATGAACCTGTACACCGCCAACTCGGAAATGCGGGCTCAGGAAATTGGCATGCGCAAAGTTCTCGGAGCGCATCGCCGGCAATTGGTCCTGCAGTTTCTCAGCGAG
>DASWHH010000216.1:0-2466 GCA_036398295.1 bacterium | reverse complement strand
CGCTCTTTTGAGAATGCACTGTAAACCGTGAAAGAGGTGTCCCTGGGAATAACGCCGCTGTCGTTTGGCTGGGCAAACAAAAACGACGGGGAGAGCAAGAATAACAACAATTTTGTTCCAAGATCTGAACTCATAAGACATCATCAGTTAACGACCTCAAGCTACTTTCCAAATCTTTTTCAGTCAAGCATAAAAATGCTGTTGACTTTCGTCGCTAATTTTCTTACCATCATCAAAACTTCTGAACCACGAGATGAGAATAATCCTCAACACACTTTTTCGATTTTACTTTTTCTTTTTTAGTGGCGCCGATCCGGGGCCTTGACAGGAGTGTGTCGCAGGACAGCTGAAATTAGAACACAATCACTAAGCCCCGAAGCAATCGGGGCTTTTTTATTTTTGGACAAAGGAGCCATTCACCAATGAATTCAACCAAAATCGCCATTCAAGGGGGTCGGGCGTCGTTTCATGATTTGGCCGCCTGCCAGGCCTTTCCAAATCACCGGGTTGAAATCATCCCTTGCGGGACATTCCGCAAGCAAATGCAAACGCTGGTTGAAAGCGCGGCCGACTACGCGGTGATGGCCATCGAAAACACCCTGGCCGGCAGCATTCTGCCTAACTACGGATTGCTGGAGCGTTCATCGGTGACGATCATCGGCGAAGTCTATTTAAGGATCGAACAAAACCTGATGGCGCTGCCCGGCCAGAAGCTTGCTGACATCGAGTTTGTGAAATCGCACCCCATGGCCTTGCACCAATGCAGCGATTTCCTCGAAGCCCATCCCCACTTGCGCGGCGTCGAAACGGACGATACCGCCGAGAGCGCCCGCGAGATTCGCGAGCAGAATCAGAAAGGTGCCGCGGCCATTGCCAGCGCACTGGCGGCGGAGGTGTATGAGCTGAAGATTCTCGCCGCTTCCATCGAGAACATCAAGGAAAATTACACCCGCTTCCTGGTGCTGTCACGCACCAATGGCGCGCCGCCGGTTTCGCCATCGGCCAACAAGGCATCTTTGCGCTTTAACGTTTTGCACAAGGTCGGTGCGCTGGCACAGGTGATGAACGTCTTCCGGGACAACGGACTCAACGTTTGTCTCATTCAATCCATCCCCATTCCTGGGAAGCCGGACGAATATTCTTTCCACGTCGATGTGGAATGGCTGGAGCGTCCAGACTACGACGAGGCCATCAAAGAGTTAGCCGGCGTGACGCGCCATCTCAAAATTCTTGGCGAGTACAAGTCCGGCAGTAAACCTTATCTGACCTCAATGATTGCTGGCGCTACGAAGCAGAAGTGAAACGGCAAACGGCAGATGGCAAAGGCCGGAAGTGAAACGTGCCTAAAGGTGAAGTTGACAGTAAGCAGTAGGCAGTCAGCAGTTAGCACAAAAATCTTTTTTATCTGTCATGCCCGAATGCTTTTATCGGGCATCCATCATTCTCACAACTGGATTCCCGCCAAAAGCGCGCGGGAATGACAGCTATTCTGCAATTGCCTGCTTCAAACGGTCAACTCTCTTTAGGACGCGACATAGCAGTAAGCAGTTGGCAGTACACACACACCGTACAGTGGGAATTAAGCTTTGCCAACTGCCCACTGCCAACTGGAATTTTTTGGGCTAAATGGTTTTCACAAAAAGCAAAGAATGGAGATAACCGATGAGCAACCCCAACCTGAAGTTGGTCCAGCAACCTGATTTGCATAAACTCACGGGCGAACGGTTGACCGTGATCGCGGGACCGTGCAGCGCGGAAAGCGAGGAGCAGGTTTTGCAGACCGCGCAGGCACTGGAAAAGATTCCTCAGGTATCGGTGTTTCGCGCCGGGGTGTGGAAGCCGCGCACGCGTCCCAACAGTTTTGAGGGAGTGGGCGCGGAGGGATTGCGCTGGCTGCAGTTGGTCCAGCAAACCACCCGGCTGGCGACCGCCGTGGAAGTGGCCAGCGCCGAGCACGTGAAGGAAGCCCTGAAATTCGGCATCGATGTTTTGTGGGTGGGGGCGCGCACCTCCGCCAATCCTTTTTCAGTGCAGGAAATCGCCAACGCCCTGCGTGGTGCGGATGTTCAGGTCTGGGTGAAAAATCCTGTCAACCCGGATTTGCAGCTCTGGGTTGGCGCGCTGGAACGGATCAATGGCGCCGGCATCACCAAACTGGCGGCGATTCATCGCGGCTTTACGGCGCACGAGCGCACACCGTATCGCAATGCTCCGCGCTGGCTCATCCCCATCGAGCTGAAGCGGCTGGTGCCGGAACTTCCCATTCTGTGCGATCCCAGCCATATCGCCGGCAAGCCGGACTATTTGCTCGAGGTTTCGCAAAAAGCCCTCGACCTCGCCATGTCCGGACTGATGATTGAAACCCACATCGACCCGGCCCATGCCCTGAGCGACGCCGCCCAGCAAATTCTGCCGTCCTAACTCTCTGAGCTACTGAGAAAACTGCAATTGCGGAAGTTAGAAAAC
>DASWHH010000215.1:0-3587 GCA_036398295.1 bacterium | reverse complement strand
CCAATGGGCAGCACCGAGATCAAAAACGTCAAGAGGAACAGCTTTTTAAAAATAGTGTCGCTTTTAAACAAAGGGTGCTTCATCGGTTCCCACTCAGTCCACGAAAATTGCGTTTCTTCCGGCTTGCTTCGCGCGGTACAACCGCTGATCGGCCGCGTTCACCAGCGTATCAAACTCCTCTCCGTCTTCTGGAAAGGTGGACACGCCGGTGCTGATGGTAATCTTGCCGGCCGGCTGCATATCCTCAAATTCGAAGGCATGATCCTCCACCAAGCGGCGAATCTTTTCTGCCACAATCTTCGCCGAGGCTTTGTTGGTTTCCAACAAAACCAGCACGAATTCCTCGCCGCCGTAGCGGGCCGCCAGGTCAATATTGCGAATATTGTCTTTCAACAGCTTGGAAATCTTCTTTAGGACGGCGTCGCCAGCCGGATGGCCATTGGTGTCATTGTAGTGTTTGAAGTGATCGATGTCCATCATGACTACGGAAACTTCCAGCTTGTGACGTTTCGCGCGATTCAATTCCTGGGATAGATGCTCTTTAAAATAGCGATAGTTGTATAACCCGGTCAGGCCGTCGGTTATCGCCAGTTGTCGCAGTTCCTCCTTGGCCTTTTGCAGCTCCTGCACTTTTTCGTTGAGGGCGTCATTCAGGTATTTGATCCGCAGCAACGAACGCACTCTCACCATGAGCTCAAGTTTGTTGAACGGTTTGCTGATGAAATCGTCGGCGCCAGCGTTCATTCCCTTGATTTTGTCCTCGAGCTCGTTCAAAGCCGTAACCATGATTACCGGGATGAACATGGTATCTTTGTCAGCCTTGATGACCTGGCAAACCTCAAAGCCGTTCATCTTGGGCATCATGACATCGAGGAGAATCAAATCGGGAAGATGCTTGCGAACGAGTTCAATCGCCTCGACACCGTCTCTGGCCGATACGATCTCATATCCTTCCGAAGCGAGGTAGGTGGTAAGAAGCTGGATATTTACTGGTACATCGTCAACAACCAGGATGGTTCTTCTTTTGGAGTTGTTCGCCATGTTGTCGTGCTTACGTACCTCAAATAATTCTCAGAACCTATCAAAAAATTCTACAAGTTCGTCACGCAGGAGGGTTACTAGATAATACTGACGCTTTGTCTATGGTGAGTAAATCCTCGCCGGCATTCGCTCTTGAGATTTGTTTTCTAGCTAACAGAAGAGTGGTCAAAAATCGACCAAAAATACAACATAATTGGTTGATTGTCAAGAAATATTTGGGCAAGACAACGTTAAACTGTGTTAACTTTTCAAAAACATCTTTCAGCGTCGGGAGGGCCACCGCGTCCAACTGGAACTTTTTCCACACGATCGGCGGGGCAGACCTTGAGATGAAATGAGAGAATTGACCTAATTACTCAAACTCTTGATTCAAAATCGGGCACGTCATTCATGCGTTGTATCGTTCCTCCGGCAAATGAAAACTGCAGCAATTGTGGGTGAATGATCTGCGCCAGTACTTCCAGCCCGTCGATGATGCGGGGGCCCGGCCGGTTGAAATAGGACGATCCATCCACGGCAAAAACACGCCCATTCCGAACGGCCGGCAGCGAATCCCATTGCGGGTAAGTGGTGACGCGTCTCCCCTCTTCCACCGTTCGATTCAAATCGAAACCGCACGGCATGAGCACGATGACTTCTGGCGCAAAATCCACCACTTCCTGCCATGCGATTTGTTTCGAGGGCTGCCCGGCCTGTCCCAGTCCCTCTATCCCACCGGCCATCGACACCATTTCCGGAATCCAATGCCCGGCAGCAAAGGGCGGATCGAGCCATTCCATGCAATAAACCCGCGGACTGTTGGTGATGGCCGAGGTTCTGCACGTCACATGATCGATTCGCCGTTGCAGGCTTTCAATCAACTCACTTGCTGATTTTTGGCTACCGGTCTTCTCTCCAACCAAACGTATATTTGCCAAAATATCGCCCACGGAATTCGGCTCCAGAGATATGATTTCGGTCTCGCCTTCCAGGATGCGGGCGGCATCACGAACGATGCGGTAAGAGACGGCGCACACCTCGCACAATTCCTGAGTCAAAATCAAATCGGGCTGCAATTCCACCAAAAGCCTTTCATGCAAATGATAAATGCTTTTGCCCGCGTGCAACAGCCCGGCGATTCCTTCATGAATGTGTCGACTGGAGCTCTGGGCGTGATCCAGAGCGCTGGAGGTGATGACTGGCTTACTGCGCACTACCAGCGGGTAGTCACATTCATGGGTGACCGCTACCAATTTCTCTTCGAGGCCGAGAGCGCACACAATTTCGGTGGCACTGGGTAACAAAGAGACGATCCGCAATTTCTACCTCGCCGTTTATTTTGCTGATTTTTAAGTTTTGAAAAAGCAGGACAGATTTCTAAAAACAGGAATTTTCTCCAAAAAACCAAGGGGCTCTCCAAAAAGTGTCAAGAGGTTGTCATTCTGAGGAGATTTCTGCCAAAGAATCTCCTCTGAGCACTCTCAGGGAGATTCTTCGCTTTGTTCAGAATGAGATTTGATTTTGGGGACAGCCCCTTGCTCGTCGAAATCGCGACGTTGCTTTTCTTAAAAATCGAAGCCCAGGGCGGTCCGATATTCGCGGCCAGGCATAGGAAATCCCTGAATAATGTCGGTTTGATCATCGAACGCGTTCCTGACTTCAACCTGCATTCTCAGCCTACCTCTCAGAAACGCTTGTGACCAGGTGGCGCCGAAATCGATTTGATCGTAAGCGTCGACATGATCCGCATTGCCAGCGTTTGCGAACCTCTTATCCACGAACCGCCACAGGGCATTTAATTCAAGTCGGCCAAAGTTCAAACCCAGATTCACATCCACTTTGTTTTTCGGCCGGTAAATTAGCTGCTTGCCGCTCAACGCCGGATCATCGCTTCTATCCACGGCATCCAGGTAGTTGTAGTTAACAGAAAGATTGACCAATCGTCCCAGGTCCTGAAAAGCGGCGCGGGTTTCTACACCGGTTAGGTCCGCTTCTTGAACATTATCCGGGCTAAAAATACCATCCGGGCGCGGTCCCCAAATGATAAGATTCTCCAGGCGAGTGTTAAAATAATTTATCTCAAAGGTCCAGAACCCGGCGGCTCTGAAATTCATCAAGGAACCGAAATCATAGCCCAATCCTTTCTCAGGTAAAAGATTAGGATTGCCAACGGAAAACGGGTCGGATGGCCAGTAAAGATCATTGAAAGACGGCAAGCGATAAGACTTTCCCCAATTTCCACGCAAGACCAATTGCCAGCCGGATACGTAGTTGACCAGGAATGCCAGCTTAGGACTGAATTGGGTGTCGATATTAGTAAATTTGTCCAGACGTATAGCCGGAAGCAAGCTCACCTGAAAATTCGATCCCAACCGGCCTGCGGGCAACTTAATCTGATCCTGCACGAACCAGCTGTGCGCTGTGCGTTTTTGTACACGCACGTCGGTGCTATTGATCTTATCTTCGTGAAACTCATAGCCAGTGGTGATTTGATTGGCGTCCATCACGCGCCAATTTCCCTGGAGGCTCAATCCATAGGCGTCGTTTTTGTGTTCGCTGTGGAGTAA
>DASWHH010000214.1:0-4181 GCA_036398295.1 bacterium | reverse complement strand
TCAATGGGCGATTTTTGGCCTCATCCAGTTGTTACTGAAAGAACCCTCAGGTCACTGATTAGACTCTCAACGAATGAGCAGATAGTATTTGTCACCGGATTAGCCGGACAGATGAAGTTGTTACCGTTCAAGGATAGAACTGGCCTCCCCTAGGGGACGGTATGTCTATCACTGTAAATGGTGAAACAGAAATTCGAGTCTTTCTGGCTTTTCCGTCTTAACCATCTACTGATGAATACAAAGGCTGGCGACCAGGGTTGTCTCCCGAGGTTCCCCGACCTTCGGGCGAGCACTTGGCGGGCGCCAGTTGGAAGCGCTACAATGCCCGATGGCTTGTTACCAGTCTTATTTCTTTACGTTTCCCGTTTTTTTATCATTGAACCATGGCACACAGGTTTAGAACTCAAAACAGACTTGATTGCCGGGGTGTTCCCCGGCTAGATTTCGTTTCTTTCCAACAGTTCGGCTGGGTACGGCTTTATTAACTCAGTCAGAAAAACAAAATCGTCGATACGACATTATACCATCACCCTCAATGCTCAGTATATTCAACTCGAGCGTGGTAGCGCGCCGCTGCCACTCCCGCTTGGGGGGCGGGACGAGGTAGATCTTAAAAAACTCTTGACTCTTACCCTGACATTTCTATTGTGGAATTTAACATGACATTTCTGAAGAGCTACAACACACAAAAGTTTTTTAAAAAGTGTTTGACAATGTGAATTGATTTCTTATTTTATTAAAGCGCTTTAATAAATAATTGCCATTCTTATCACTAAAAATCCAATTTTTTTATGCTTTAGACGATTATTCTTGTAAAATCGGTTTAATTTATGAGCCGTGATATTACCATAAAAGATGTCGCCCAAAAGGCCAAAGTCTCAGAGGCCACGGTTTCTTTCGTCCTTAATAATAGGAATAATATCCGCGAAGAGACGCGCCAAAGAGTGCTCAAGGTGATCGAGAAGTTGAATTATCATCCCAAGCGCACAGCTCGCGGCTTGGCCTCAAAGAAAAGCGGCAACATTGGTTTTATCCTTACGGACGCTCACTTCTCCCGCTCCGAGCCTTTCTATACTAAAATTTTCCTCGGCACTGAATTCGAAGCCCGCAAATACAATTACTACATCTTGCTGACAACGGTGAGCAATACTTTCAGCACAAATGAAATTCCTCGTTTCCTTTTAGAAAAGGATGTTGACGGCATTATTCTCGCGGGCCGTGTCTCCACGAAATTGATTGACTACATTCAGAAGTTGGCTCTGCCACTCGTGCTCGTGGATTTTTATGTCCCGCGCAGTCGCGCTTCCACCGTGCTGATTGATAACGAGCACGGCGCTTTTGAAGCGGTTACGCACTTTATCCGTCACGGCCATCGACGCCTCGCGTTTATTGGCGGCGATCTCAATCACCCCAGCATCAGCGAGCGACTGCAAGGTTATCTCCGCGCGCTCGAGGAGAGCGGAATAGAATTTATTCCCGAGCTGGCGATCACGGATGAAATTTACACCGGCTCAGAAGATGGCCACAAAGCTGCCAAAAAACTACTCGCGGTTAATCCACGCCCCACGGCGATATTCGCTGCCAATGATGCGATGGCGATTGGCGCGATGAAATGTCTCAAGGAGCATGGCCTGCGCGTGCCGGAGGAGGTTGCGGTCATCGGCTTTGACGACATCGAGGATGATTTTCACATCGAGCCCCATCTCACCACCATGCGCGTTCCAAAAGAAGAATTGGGCGCGCTCGCAGTGCGGCGTATCGTCGAGATGATCGAAGCCGGCAAGCCTGGTATCACGACCAATCATATTCCGGTTGAGCTGGTGGTCAGAAAATCCTGTGGCACGCACCGGCAATAGCTCAGATTTGCCGCGTTTACGTCGCCCACAACCGTGGCAATCAAACGATCAATAAGGCCTCGCGCCCATGAAAGCCGCTGTTTTGCATAAATCCGAATGCATTAAGCTCGAAAATCGGCCAACGCCCAAAGTCGGGCCGAATGAGGTGTTGGTGCAGATTCATGCTTACGGCGTGTGCGGCACGAATCTTCACATTTTCGATGTTGCGTTCGAGGGAAAACAGCACGGCGAGATGTTCGAAAATCGCGTTGTTCCAAAGCGCGGCCTTGGCCGCAACCAATGTAGGACAGCCAGCTTGGCTCTCGATAGGCGGGCAGCCTGGTCCACAAATCTACGTAGTCGTGATAGTTTTTCAAACGACCCTTGGTAGAAAATCGGGGTGCACTAAAGTGACCGATTATCATAAAGGAGGTGAGAGTAGCGCCTTAACCCGAATAGTAAATTGCTTCAGTGAATTACTTCGGTATTTTCAATACTCACCAATCAATCCGAAAAGGAAAGTATATGAGCACAAAAAGATTTCAACTTGTCTTGCGTCTGCTGCTGGGAGTGGGCTTGCTGCTGACGCCTTCACTTCAGGCGCAATTTCACGCCGTGGGTGGATTTGAATCCAACCTGCCTTCCTATTGGACCAAGGGTAGTGAGCCTGCGGGTTCGACGTTGACGTGGGCGACGGATCAAGCGCGCACGCTGGCGCGTTCGTTGAAGATCACCAAAGAAGTAACGAGCGCAGAGGCGGCGTGGGTCTCCGAGAACGCGGTGGATTACTGGTCGCCGCAACATCTCGCCAACGTTGACATCAAGATTGGCGCGTGGGTGAAGACGCAGAACGTCAACACCAATCCTGCCAATGACGACGAGCGCTGGTGGATTTCCTACACGTTCTATGATCAAGCTGACCAGCTCATCGGCGAGACGAAGCTGCCTATCGATCAGAGTGTAGCGAGCAGCAACGGCTTTGTCGCCGACACCAATGGCGTGGGCGAGACCGTGTTGCCCAGTGATGCGTGGAGGACGATTATGCGATTCCTCGGCGGCAAGAACGCAACCGGCACGGTGTGGGCCGATGATTTCATCCACGTCGGGCGCGCTGGCGCATGGGCCGGTCAAAACTGGAATCAAACGGTTGATGTGCCGACCGGCTGGCTCTATTGGTTCCCACCCATCGGCGGCAATGATGGCCGCATCACAAATGGTTATGAGAACACGCGCTTGACGAATGAAGAAGCGCACTCCGGCCTCACTTCACTCAAATTTGATTTGCCGTTCAATCGCCAGCCGAACGATGCGTTCGTCGGTACCAAGCGTTTTGCCTTGAATCAATTTCCAGGCGGCGTGAATCCCGGCGACGTGCTGCGCATCAGCGTGTGGGTGAAGACGAATAATCTCGTGCCGGATTCGGCAGCCGCTTATCCCGTGACCTGGGCATGCGGTTTCACGTATGGCTTCTTCAAAGGCAATGGCAACAATGATGGCTTCAACAATGTCTCCGGCTATCCCATCGATACGCAATTTACCTTCCCGCCGGTGACGGAGTTCGATTGGACCGAGTACACGCTGGACATCACGGTTCCGAATGATCCGGAAGCCAGAGCATTGGAGGTGCGTCTGCATCCCTATGCGCGCTTCACTGGAACGGTTTATTTTGATGACTTGACTGTGGAGAAGCTTGATCTTCCACCCTTGGCCGCGGTTGGCGGGTTCGAAAGCGCTTTGCCTTCTTATTGGAAAAAAGGCAGCGAGCCTGCGGGTTCGACATTAGCGTGGGCGACCGATCAAGCGCGCACGCTGGCGCGTTCGTTGAAGATCACCAAAGGCGTAACCAGCGAAGAGGCGAAGTGGGAATCTGAGAATGTGGTGGATTACTGGTCGCCGCAACATGTAGCCAATGTTGACATTAAAATCGGCGCGTGGGTGATGACGCAAAACGTCAACACCAATCCTGCCAATGACGACGAGCGCTGGTGGATTTCGTACACATTTTGGGATCAAGCCGGGCAACTCATCGGCGAAACCAAGCTGCCTATCGATCAGAGTGTCGCGACGAGCAATGGTTTTGTCGCGGACACCAACGGTGTGGGCGAAACCGTGTTGCCGCGGGATGCGTGGACGACGATTATGAAATTTGTCGGCGGCAAGAACGCGACCGGCACGGTGTGGGCCGATGATTTCATCCACGTCGGGCGCGGCGGCGCGTGGGCCGGCCAGAATTGGAATCAAACGGTTGATATGCCGACCGGCTGGCTCTATTGGTTCCCACCCATCGGCGGCAATGATGGCCGTATCTCGAACGGTTATGAGAATACGCGCTTGACGAACGAAGAA
>DASWHH010000213.1:0-1956 GCA_036398295.1 bacterium | reverse complement strand
GGGCACACCATGGATCACTGCCAGCGGCTGCCTTTCCAATATTTTGATAACCATGGTGCCCGGCAACCGCCGGCTGACATTCACGCCCTTGATCAGTTGGTGCTTCGCCACCCGCTTTTCCACGGCCGCCAAATCGATCTCAAAAAGGCTCCTTTCTGAGTCAAGTTTCGCCAGCTGCTTCACTTCGGCATCGCTGACAAAGTGATTTCCCTCAACCGCGATAGTTTCGAATTTAAAAACCGATTGCGTTTTTGCCCAGTCGATAGTCAGCAGCACCACCAAGAGACCGGAGGTGGCTATGAAAAAAACGAATCCCATTTTTCGTAACGAAGAACTTTTCGAGTTGTCCTGTGGATGTTCTGGACCGTATTTTGAGTAATTTGGCATCATCTGGCTTTTACTGAACCTGAATAATTCCACCGCAGAGTTCGCTGAGACCGCAGAGGCGTTTGAACTGGAGTCTTTGAATTTCAAACAGATTTTTGTGGCAAATTTTTTCACAATAACAAAATTCCCACTTAAATTGAAAAAAACTCCGCGCTCTCTGCGGTTCATGAATAATGATGATCAATTATGATCAATCAACTCTAAGATTTTGTCCACAATTTCACGGGCGGCATCAGGCCGTCCCAATCGTCTTGCCGCCGCTGCCATCATCGTACGTTTTTCTTGATTGCCGACCAAATCTCTCACGTTGTTGATGAGCGCCTCTTCCGTAAAGTCTCGTTCGTGTATCACGATCGCTGCGCCGGCTTTTGCCATCGTTCTGGCGTTGAAATCCTGATGTCCGGCCGCAGCGTGGGGATAAGGCACGAGGATCGCGGGAATTCCGCAGATAGCGATCTCGGACAGCGTTGACGCGCCGGCGCGGCACAGCGCCAGGTCGGTGATAGCGTAGGCAGATGCCATGTCATCGATAAAGGGCTGAATCCTTAGAGCCTGATTGTTGATGTCACTCTTGCCTGCGATCATATCATATTCACCGGCTCCGGTCGCCCAGAGAATTTGCAGGGTGCTTACTTCCAATAAACGGGAAAGACAGTTCAGCAGGCGCTCGTTAATCGCGCGCGCACCCTGGCTGCCTCCGAATACAAACAGCGTGGTTTTGCTTTCATCCAATTTGAATTTTTGTGCCGCACGGGCGCGTGAATCCCGTAGCGTCGCGCTAAATTCTCCGCGCACCGGATTTCCGCTTACATATGTAAAGCTGTTTTTGAAGTAGGGAAGAGAGTCAGCATAGGTGAGATGCACCTGGTTGACCCACTTTCCCAGTAAACGATTCACCAGGCCCGGATAGCTGTTCTGTTCCTGAATCACGCTCGGCACGCGCAAGAGCAGCGCCGCCATGAGCGCCGGACCGCTGACGTAGCCGCCCGTGCCGATCACCACCTGTGGCCTGAACGCAATCATAGCGGCCGCGCACTGGAAGAGGCTGACCAACAGTCTCACCGGAAAAATAAGATTCTCTAAAGCCAATTTTCTTTGCAAGCCTCTCATCCAGATTTTCTTAAAACGATAGTGAGTTTTCGGTAACACCTTGCTCTCGATCCCATACGCCGTGCCGATAAACAAAATCTCCGCTTTCCCGCGCCGCTCAAATTCCTGCGCCAGGGCCAGGCCCGGGTAGAGATGGCCGCCGGTCCCGCCGCCGGCAATGATCACCTTAACGCCTGGCGAATTTCCCATGGCCGTGGCGTGAAGGTTCTTTGTAACTTCTGACGGGTACGAGTCGACTGCTGCGCCGGTTTTGCCAATCAATATTTAATAAGACGCCAGTCGCAAACATATTGACAAACAAGGCGGAACCGCCGTAGCTCAAGAATGGCATCGGGATGCCGGTAGTGGGCAAAAGGTTGACCACGACGCCGGCGTTAATGAAGGCGAAAATTGCGATGTTCATCACGATACCCGTTGCCAGTAATTTGCTGGCGGAGTTGTTTGTCTGCATTGCGATTT
>DASWHH010000212.1:0-3370 GCA_036398295.1 bacterium | reverse complement strand
AGCCCAAATCCTGCAGCGTGCGCTCGATGGCTTCAACAGTATCGATGCGATCGAACTCGGCCGTTTCCTCTTCGCCGTATCCCAGGTCAAGATAGTCCTGGCGCAAATCATAAGTGAGTCCTATCTTCATTGCACCTTCCCGTTTTTGCCGTTCTTGTTAGAGTTCATAGGGTTTATAGAGTTCCTGGAGTTCTTAGAGTTGTTAAAATAGTTGTACCTTAGTCCGACTTTGCCGTCCGGATCGTGATAGCGATAGATTTTGCCTTCATAATTTCGCAACAGCAAATCGTCGCCTTCTCTGCCGACGACATATTCCGGCAGCAAAGGAATTTTCCCACCGCCGCCTGGGGCATCCACCACATAATTGGGAACCGCGTAACCCGTGGTGTGGCCGCGCAAGCCTTCGATAATCTCCAATCCTTTCTGGATCGAAGTTCGAAAATGCGAGGAACCGGCAACCGGATCACACTGATAAAGATAGTATGGTTTGACTCGAATCTTGAGCAAGCCCTGATTGAGACGCTTCATCGTTTCAACATCATCATTGACGTCCTTCAACAAAACCGTCTGGCTGCCCAAGGGGATGCCGGCATCCGCCAGTCGGGCGCACGCCTGTGCTACTTCCGGGGTCAATTCCACCGGGTGATTGAAGTGAACGCTCATCCACAGCGGATGATATTTTTTCAACATAGCGGTGAATTCGGGCGTAATGCGCTGCGGCAGCACCACCGGCACTTTCGAGCCGATACGGAGGAATTCCAGGTGCGGAATTTGACGCAAGCGCAACAGCAACCACTCGAGGCGATCGTCAGCGAGCGTCAATGGGTCGCCGCCGGACAACAGTACGTCGCGAATTTCCGGGTGCTCTTCAATGTATTTGATCGCGGCTTCCCACTGATTGGTGTTGAAGCGATACTCGCCGCCAGGATTGCCAACCATGCGCGACCGGGTACAGTAGCGGCAATAAACGGTGCAGAAGCCGGTCACCAAAAACAGGACACGATCCGGGTAGCGGTGCACCAGACCAGGCACCACCGTGTGGCTGTCTTCACCCAGGGGATCGGCGGCTTCATCAGGGGTGATTTTATACTCGCCACTCACCATCACGACGGTGCGACGCAGTGACTGCATTGGATCATCCGCATCCAGTAAACTGGCGTAGTACGGATTGATACCAACCGGCAACGGTCCGGTGTGGCGCTGAATAGCCTCGCGCTCATCTTCTGACAAATTAATAATACGCTCCAATTCAGCCTGATCTTTAATGCGATGACGCACCTGCCAACGCCAGTCGTTCCATTCGGCATCGGTTGCCTGCGGAAAGAACCGCGCTCGGAAGGCGCGGGAACGTTCGCTGATGACAAAACTCGAAGTTTCCTCACTCACTACCGCCTTACCGTTGGTGGAATTCGTCGGCGTAACCGAATGCACTTTGCCGTTTGTGGCGCGGTTGCCATTAACGGGGATAACCTCAATGGCTTTGGCGGTGGTTCGATTACGATTGGATTTTACTGTTGGAAGAATAGCAGATGTAGTTGAAAGAGGGGAAAAATTTCGACTACGCAAATTGACGACCCGTTTCAGACTACTAGGAGGTTCTTCCGATTCATTGGTGATGATGGTTGCCTTCATTGTGGTATCTCCTTGGATTTGAAGTCAATTGTTAGTTAATAAACTCAACCTGCAAATTTGGCTGTGCCTTTTAACAATGATCGTGCCAAACGTTAGAACGACTGTAAATACAATAACTTAATAGACTCTCACAGAATCTTTGTTTCGGAATCATTAGTTCCGATTTTTTGTCGTCCTGTCTATAAATCCAGTAACTTAGATTCAACAACGGCTCGTCGTTCAATCCGTGCAAACAATAGGCTTTCGAATTTAGCTACACATTCCACATTTTCAGCTTCACCAATACTATATATTGTAACCGAATTCAAAGAGTAGAACAATTAGTGCCGATTTTCATCGAATCGGCATTCAATGTTCCGATTCGTTAAGCACACCAGGCCTGATTTTGAAGTCCTTTTTCTGCAAGTCGTAGCGGGTCATAAGTTTATGAAGCTGGCGAACGCTGATTCCCGCCGCGTCGGCGGTTGCACTGATTCGGCCATTGTGCTTTTTCAGCAACTCCCGGAGATACTGCCTCTCCAGCCTCTCAATACCCTCGCGCCGTACCTCGTGCAAGGGTTTGGACGTATCAACCAGGTTGTTGGGTTTCGTGACTTGATCGATAAACAATTCCATGGGAAAGCTGTTGGGAGTGAGCACCGACGAAGTTTCGAGAATGGAAGCGCGCTCGATGAGGTTCTCCAGCTCGCGGATGTTTCCGGGCCACGAGTAACGTTGAAATGCCCTTAACACATCGGGGTGAATATCTACCAGATTGCGCGAATGGAATTTATTGAGCCGTTTAAGAAAGATCTCTACCAACAGCGAAATATCTTCAATGCGCTCTCGCAAGGGTGGAATTTCAATGGGAAAAACATTCAATCGATAGTAAAGGTCACGTCGAAATTCTCCCCGTTCGGACATGGTTTTCAAAACGGTATTGGTAGCGGCGATGATGCGAACATCGGCCTCAATGACTTCCTCGCCCCCAACCCGGCTGAAGGTTTTGTCCTGCAAAATTTGCAGAAGTTTGATCTGCATCGTCGACGAAATGGTGCCGATTTCGTCGAGTAAAATGGTACCGCCGCGGGCGATCTCAAACTTACCCAATTTCCGGCGCACCGCACCGGTGAACGCGCCCTTCTCGTGTCCGAACAATTCACTTTCCAAAAGCGAGTCGGGAATGGCGCCGCAGTGAACACTGATGTATTGATTGCGGCTGCGATTGCTGTGCTGGTGAATCAGCTTGGCAATCACACCCTTGCCGGTGCCGGTTTCGCCAGTCAAAAGAACCGAACTCTCGGTTTGCGCCACGGCTTGCACTTTCTCAAACACTGCTTTCATCAGCGAGCTGTTGGTGCGCAGAATGTCATGGGATTCGCTGCGCCAGAAACGACTGCGTAAATAATCCAGCTCGCCCTGAAAGCGGGTAAATTCACTCAGACTATCCACCACATATTTTACCTCGTCCGGGTTCAAGGGGTAGGTCAGGTAATTGCTGGCGCCGACCTTCACCGCCTTGACCGCCTCCCGGATGAGCTCCTGGGTGGTCAGGATGATGATATCCGCCGTCGCATAGAGTCTCCAAAACGGCTGCAAAGCGGTTTTGTAATCATGCTCTAAAACGCCCGTGCGGAGCAATTCGATATCCATGAAGGTATATTCATAACGTCGAGTTTGAAACCGTTCGAGTGCGCCTTCACGGGAGGTCTGATGCTCGACGGCGTATTGATCCGCAAAACACTTCTGAACAATCTCA
>DASWHH010000211.1:0-4621 GCA_036398295.1 bacterium | reverse complement strand
CGTGAACGGGCGAACACACCATCAGCATCTCAAGGCGCTGCAAGATCAGATCGTCGCCTGTCGTAAATGCCCGCGACTGGTGGACTGGCGAGAGAGAGTGGCCGAGGAAAAAGTCAGGCGCTTTGCCGGAGAAACCTATTGGGGCAGGCCTGTTCCCAGCTTCGGCGATCCTAATGCGCGGTTGCTGATTGTGGGGTTAGCGCCGGCGGCCCACGGCGGCAATCGTACCGGCCGCATATTCACCGGCGATCGCAGCGGCGACTGGTTATTTGGCACCCTGCACAGATTTGGATTTGCCAACCAGCCAACTTCCATTTCCCGCGACGATGGGCTGGTTTTGAACGATTGCTACATCACTGCGGCGCTGCACTGCGCGCCGCCTCAAAACAAACCGACGCTAGCGGAGAAACAGAACTGTTTTTCCTTCTTTTTACAAGAGTTACGCTACCTGCGAAACCTACAAGTGATCGTAGCGTTGGGCAAACTTGCATTTGATAGCGTTTTGAGTGCTTGCAGACAAAACGGAATTGTCGCTCAGACCAAGCCTTTTGCATTCGCGCATAATTCGGAGGCGAAAATCAACAGCCGGATAACTTTATTGGCATCCTATCATCCGAGCCAGCAGAACACCTTTACCGGAAAATTGACACAACCCATGTTTGACGCGGTCTTCCGTCGAGCGCGTGAAATCTGCCAGATGGAGCTCCACTAACTAATTTTAAAAACTCGCGTATAGAACTGCAATCATGAGTACGCCATATTCATGCCGTTCCATTACCGTTTACTGTTCCTCAAGCAACCACGTCCATCCGTCCTACCTGGAAATGGCTCGCCTTATGGGGCGTCTCATTTCTGAAAACGGATTTACGCTGGTCTATGGTGGCGGCAAGGTCGGCTTGATGGGTGAGTTGAGTGCCGGTGCCCGTGAAGCTGGTGGCAAAGTCTTGGGAGTCATCCTGCGAAAATTTCAGGACCTGGGAGTAGGGGATCCGGAAGTGAGGGAGATGATCGCGTATGAAGACATGCGCAGCCGCAAGCGCGGCCTGGAGGAAGCCGGCGACGCGTATATTGCCCTGCCCGGCGGATTTGGCACCTTCGAGGAAGTCACCGAGATGTTGTCCTTTAAACAGTTGGGATTTCACAACAAGCCGATCGTGATCGTCAATGCTAATGACTATTTTGGTGATTTGATTCGGCAATTTGAGCGCGGGTTCGCGGAGAGTTTCATTGAAAAGCGATTTACTTCGCTCTACCATGTCGTAGCAAATCCGCAAGAAGCCATCACCGTCATTAAAGACTACCAGCCGCCAAATCTGGAACTGAAATACCGCTGGCCGTTCTAATTTCTCTAACCTGCGGAGGGACCATGTACTATCGCTTTCCTGTTCTGATGGTTATGATTTTTGCCGTCTTAGTTGGTGTCTTTTATTTCAAAGGCGACTTGACTTCCCACGTCGGAGAGGCAGTGGTGATTTCTGATATTTTGAACCCGGCGGTGAACGACGCGCTGCAAAGTATCAGCGGCGAACAACTGCGCGCGCATCTGGAATTTCTGGCCGACGATCTTTTAGAAGGCCGTGATACCGGATCGCGGGGAGCCCGACTCGCCGAGCTTTATGTCGCTAGCCAGTTCCAGCGCATGGGAATAGTGCCGGCTGGCGATGACCAGACCTTCTTTCAGGTAGTGCCAATGGTACAAAAACAGGTGTCGTCCAGATCACAGTTGAGGATTGAAGTCGATGGCGAAATGTTGCCGCTCACGTATGGCCAGGATTTTTTGGTTGTGACGGCACCCTCGGAAAACGGCAAAGTTTTGACCGGGGAAGTGGTGTTCACGGGATTCGGGATTCGGGCGCCAGAATACAACTACGATGATTTCAAGAACGTCGATGTTAAGGGCAGGTTCACTCTATATCTCAGCGGTGAGCCGGAGTCGGACGATGAGAACTTTTTTGATGGGGAGAAGGCGACCAAACATTCGGACGGTTACACCAAGAGAGCCATGGCAAAGAAGCTGAATGCGCTGGGCGCCATCGGCACTTTGCAGAAAGAGATTTTAGAGCATGTCAGTTGGGCCGACTTGCAGAATTACTATGGCGGTGCTCGCATCGCGCTCGACAAAAAACCGCCAGCCGGAAGCGCCGATGATTTGCCCGCCGTCATCATTCATCCTGATGCCGTCGACCTCCTCTTCTCCGGTGCCGCGAAAGACTTCGCCGCCATTCAGCAAGAAATTGCCAAGGGCGAGTTAAAATCATTTGCCATGAAGAAGAAAGTGCAGATACAAGTTTTTATGGATGAAGACAGGACTGCGGATCACAATGTTGTCGGCCTCATCGAAGGCTCCGATCCTGCGCTCAAGTCTGAGGTGGTGGTATTTACGGCTCACCACGATCATGTTGGCATCGGCGCACCCGTCGCCGGCGATTCCATTTACAACGGTGCCGCGGATAACGCATCCGGTGTTGCAGGTCTGCTCGAATTAGCGGAGGCGTTTTCTTTCCTGCCCGAACGCCCAAAGCGTTCTCTTTTGTTTTTGGCAGTAACGGCTGAAGAAAAAGGCTTACTCGGTTCGGAGTATTACGTCAACCATCCCATCTTTCCGATGTCAAAAACGGTCGCGAATTTTAACTTTGATATCATTGGCATCGGGGACAGCACCGGCCTGGTGGTCTACGGGCAGGAGCGCAGCTCTTTGGGAAACGTCGTCGAGAAAGCTGCTCAATATTTTAACCTCACAATTATGCCAGACGATTTGCCGGAGGAGAACATCTTTTTACGCAGTGATCACTACAATTTTGCGAAGAAGGGTGTGCCGGCGATTTTTCCATCTTTTGGTTTAGATCGACCCGGTTTTCATAAATTCGTAAAATACTATCACCAACCTTCGGATGATCTTTCACTGCCCTTTAACTATGGATATATGAAGAAGCACGTCCAGGTCGTCTTTCTGGCTGGAATGTGGGTTGCAAACGCCAGCCATCCACCCACGTGGACGAAGGGTGATGAGTTTGAAGAGCTGAGGACGTCAGGGGCGCAGTAATTCTTCGAGAAATCTGCAATATGCACCGGCCTATTCGAACCTGCATCGGTTGTGGAAAGAGACGGTTCAAAATCGAACTGGTGAGAATTGTGAGAACGAGTGCAGGAAGGATTGCAATAGACCCGGGGGCAAAAAAACCCGGCCGCGGTGCATATTTATGTCAGAGCGGGTCGTGCGCCCGGAGCGCGTTAAAGAGAAAAAGTTTCGAAAGAAAACTAAGAGTCGGCGTTGATGTTGAATTCAAAAATGAGTTGCTGAGTTTCTTTCATGCCGGAGATTGAGCGGGTTTTGAAGATATTGGGATTTGCCCAGCGCGCACACAAACTGACACTCGGAATGGATGCCACCTTGCAGGCCATCAAAAGGGGAAAAATTAAGGCGGTCGTCGTGGCGGAAGATCTTTCCGCCAACGCCAGGCAGAAAATTAGCACGGTGGCCAACCAAATAAATTTGCCAATCCACACCTGCGGTTCGAAGGCCGCCTTTGCCCGTGCCCTCGGCAGAGAGGAAACCGGTATCATCGGAATAGCTGATGCCATGTTTGCCAAATCATTTTTTGAGATTTTTGAATGACCGCCGGGAGCGATTGGCAGCACAAGCAAGCTATTCGAGCGCGGATTGAACAACAAAGGCGGAGCTTGACAAGAGCGTGGGTTGACACCACCAGCTCAGAAATTATCGCGCGTTTAGAAAACTTGCCGCCCTTCCGCGCTGCGAGAGTGGTTCACACTTCCGTCGCCTGGCGTAACGAAGTCAACAATCACCAGCTCATCAAAGATCTGCTGACGGGCCGGCGAGTGGTGGTGCCGGTCGTCGATTTGGCCAGCCATACTCTTGCTCATTCCCTGATTTCCGGATTTGAGGATTTGCGCCCCGGCGCGTTTGGGATATTGGAACCCACTCCCGAGAAGATGCACCCGGTATCGCTTGCGCAGATTGACGTCATTCTCGTCCCCGGGGTGGCATTTGACTTGTCCGGCAATCGCATCGGTTACGGGGGTGGATACTACGACGATTTTCTACGACAAGCTAAAGTCCTCAAGATTGCGCTGTGCTACCACTTTCAGATTGTTGAAAGCATACCTACCCGCGTCGAAGACGAACGCGTCGATATTTTGATCACCGAAAAGGGTGTGCATGAATTCCGCTGATAAGCTCCTGGCCGTGATTGCAAGGCTTGAGGAGAGTTACGGGATAGAGGTCTGGCAACCTGAAAAACGCAGCGTGCTCGACACCTTGATTCTCACGGTGCTGTCCCAAAGTACCAGCGATTGGAACCGTGACCTGGCGTGGGAAGCGTTGAAAAAATCCTATCCCGATTGGGAAGATGTGCTCAAACTTGTCCCCAAACGACTCGCCGTCGTCATCCGTTCGGCTGGACTGGCAAATCAGAAGTCAGTGCGGATTTTGGAAATACTAAAATGGATCCGGAAGGAGTACGGTGAGCTGAACATCGATTTTCTTTGCTCACTTTCCGTTGACGAAGCCGTCGCCACGTTCACCAAATTGAAAGGCATCGGCATAAAGACCATCAGTGTTGTTTTGGCCTTCGCCTGTGGCAAGGATATTTTTCCCGTC
>DASWHH010000210.1:0-3389 GCA_036398295.1 bacterium | reverse complement strand
TCTGGCAATATCCCCTGCGCTAAATAAATGTTCATTCTTCTTTACACGAACCCTGTCAAACAGGGGAGTCAGGTTCAAAAAATCGTTGTCCGGGAATTTAACTAAGCGTCTGAATTCTGTTAAGAGTAGTAAGTAGTCCATGTTTCAAATTCGCATCGCTATTAAGGGGTCAGGTTTCAGGGCTGCAACAACCAGGCAAGCAGTCGCCCCTCCTGACTCCGCATTTTGAAAAAACAAAAATGGGGGAGGAACACTACCTAAATCACTTCAACCCCAACCGCTTGCACATGCGCAGGTAATTCGGCGGGGCGAGACCCAGTAACCGTGCGGCTTCGGCGTCGGAGCGGGTGTGTTCGCGCACGAAGCGAAAATAGCGCTCCTGAAAAATCTGCTCCATCTCCCGCCACGACCGAATTTTGTCTTTGTCGAAAACCGCGTTCATGAAACCATCGGACCGCGAACCAGCTTCCGGCATCCCTAATGCGAGTTTTGCGAGCCGTGCGTCAACGGCAGTTGTGGCGGCAAACAAGAACCGTTGCACCACGTTCTGAACCTCGCGCACATTGCCGGGCCAATCATAGTCGCTCAATATCGTAAGGGCTTCCTCTGAAACCTCAGGGACAACGCGATTCATGTCGGCGCTATAGTGACGGAGGTAATACGAGATCAAAACCGGGATGTCTTCGCGGCGTTCTCGCAGCGGCGGCACCGACAAACCGACAACGCTCAACCGGTAATACAAATCCTCGCGGAACCGTTTCTCTTTCACCTCCTGATGCAAATCGCGGTTCGAGGCCGCGATCATCCGCACATCCACCTTAAGCTTTTCGGTGCGGCCGATTTTGTCGATCTCGCCCTCCTGCAGCACCCGCAGGAGTTTCGATTGCGCCGACAGCGGTAGCTCGGAAACTTCATCGAGGAAAATCGTTCCTTTGTCAGCCAGTTCGAACAGCCCTTTCTTTTTAGCATCGGCGCCGGTGAACGAGCCCTTCTCAAAACCGAACAACTCGCTTTCGATCAAATTGTCCGGCAGGCTGCCGCAATTGATGGGTACAAAATTTTCAAAACGTCGTTCGCTTTGGTAATGGATGTGACTGGCCACCAATTCTTTGCCGGTGCCGGAGGAGCCGAGTATCAGAACCGTAGCGTTGCTTTGAGCACACTGCCCGATTTGTTCCCGCAGCTTCTGCATGGCAAGGGAATCACCCATGATCTGCTTCTGACTCAACATCTCAGCAATGGTGTCCTGTAATCGGCGCGTCGACTTAATCCGCTCACGCTGCAGTTTACGTTTTTCGTAAGCGTTGAAAATGCTGAGAACAAAATCGGTAGGCTGGTAAATGTACTCCTCAATGTCACCCGGATACTTTGTGCAATACCACATGGCGCCGGCTTCCAGCAGTTTGTTGGCGAATTCGAAATCGCTGAGGTTCATGGTCATTTTAGTGACCACGATAATCTGCAGCGTCTCGTCGAGGTGTTTGATCCTGCGAATCAACGCCTCGCCCTTCAAACCGCCGACGATCTGAAAATCCATGATCACGACGTCGAAGTCGCGCTGCTTCTCGATCAGCGCCAGCGCGCTTTGTCCATCGGAAACAACGTCTTTAATCTTGATGCGACTGGCGAACGGCGCGATGGTGTTACGGATCCGCCGTACGTCGTATTCTTCATCTTCGATGAGCAGAATGTTAATGCGATCAACGTTGATCATATTTCTCTGTGCCTTTGCGTGATACTTTTAATTTTAGTTTCAATTCTCGGAGTTCGTAGAATGCGCAACGACGATGGTGAAGCGGCAACCGCCATCCGGCAAATTCTCCACATCCAATTGCCAGCCACAGCGCTCGGTAGCAATTTCGTTGGCGATGTAACAGCCGTAACCGGTATTTTGCCCGCCACTCTTGGTGGAGACGCTTTCGAGAAAAATACGCTTCACGCCGTGTTCATTCGCGGTCAGTAATTCGGGGATGATACCTTTGCCATTATCCGAAATTATGATTTTCGATTCGTGGCGATCCTGACAATACTGCGTCTTCACGGTGATGGTCACCTGGCCATCAACATTGTGATCCATGCTGTTCTGAAACAGCGGCTCCAGAATTTCCCACACCACGAATTCATTGATGTGCACTACCGGCAAATTCGGATCGAGGTCGAGTGCAAAGTTGTAGAGATCGGAAAGCCGAGTGTTGCGCAGGCAAATATTGTGGATGATGAACTGAATCACTTCGTTGAGATCAGTTTTAAAAATTGCATTGCGAATCGCCTGAATCGGCGGCTCGTACCATTTCATGTCGTAGATCACGCGCGAAATGAAGTTGGCGTATTTCGTGACCCGATATTTGATCTCCTCGATGTTGTCTTCGGAAATCTTGATCAGATCTTCCTTGATGAATCCCATCACTTTTTCGGCTTTGTGATGGGTATGGTAAATGCGCTTCGCAAACATCGTCTCTTTCAGGTGGTGGATGCGTTCTTCGAGCTGGTTCTCGCGTTCTTTGAACAACAGTTGTTGAGCTTCGTCACGCTCGCGTACGGTGTAGGATGAAACGTAGAACATCGCCAGCAAGCCAAAGAGCATGAGGCCAGTAAAAATCAAACTGGATTCATTGAAGCCGGCGATGATTTCCTTCGTGATAAAGCTGAAATCCGGCGAATTCTTAATGTACACCGCACCGGCGTACTCGCCCTTGGGAACGAACGGCACAAACACATGAAATGTCTGCCGGCCTTCCAGGATGCTCCACACCTGCTCGGCGGTCATCATTTGCGTCCTCCGATCTCGATAAAGTGCGATCGCGCTCTCATGGGGAAGATCGGGTTGCGGCAGCTGGTTCAAGTTAGCAAAAAAATATTCATACAGCACGCGACCGTTGTCGACTGCAAAAATTTGATCGCGAATGGAAACCAGCACGCACACCTCATCCACGTGCTGCAGCAAGAGCTGCTGGCTCAAAATTATGTTGAACGCCTCGATTATTTTTTTTGGACCCTCACCGTCGCGGGCAAGGACATGCGGTGCAGATTCTAACAGCAACTCAAGCGAAGTGGCGGTTAGATTTGCCACGCGTTCCGCGGAATCCTTTTGATAGGAGTCCTGCGTATCCACCAAAAATGCTTGCAGCGAAATCTTTTGTACAAACGAAACCAGCACCTGCACCGCTACGAATATGACAAACAAAACCAGCACGTGTCGCAACTCAAAATGGTACTGTTTTAGCTTCTCAACAAGTCGCTGCCTTTGAATTTTCATCACTAACCTTCATTAATTCATGAACCACAGAGAACGCAGAGTTTTGTTCTTATAAGTGAGCCGAAATACCCTGATTTGTCCAAAAAGTCTATTTCAACAATTCTGTTTTAGATTTTTTTTGAATTTGTTTCGG
>DASWHH010000209.1:0-3350 GCA_036398295.1 bacterium | reverse complement strand
TAGACGCCTTTTGCCGGGCCGGTCACTCGGTCTCAGTGATTTCACCGGCCATTGAATATCGAGGGAAGGGACAAGGGGACGGGTTGCAGAAACGGAATTCTTCCTTTCTTCCATCCTGGCATGGTTCCAGCCCGGACTTGGAGTCCGATGTCGCTGACATGAGTAAGGAGTCCCGGGCGCGTCTTTTTCCCGCCTACCCTCCTCAAGAACGCCTTTTTCGAGGTTGCCGTGAGATCGAAGATCTCGAAGAGTTCCTGGGGGCAAAAACCCGAATTCGGCAGGAGCTGCGTAATCTGTTCTACAACTCGACTCTCTATCAGAGGGCGCGGGATTATTTGCTGCTGGATCATGTGAATTTGATCTACGAGCGCTATACCTTGTTCAGCTTTGCGGGTATACGTCTGGCCCGTGAGCTGGGCGTGCCCCATATTTTGGAGGTGAATGCGCCGCTAGCCTATGAGCAGGAGAAAATGCGTGGCCTGGAAATGAAGGCGTTGGCCCAACTGACGGAGCGCCAAATACTCTGCGAAAGCGACCAGGTGATCGTGGTTTCGCGGGCTTTGAAAGAGTATGCTGAAGCCTGCGGCGTTCCGTCGTCGCGCGTTTACATTTTGCCGAATGCTATCAATCGACAGCTCTTTGACCCTGCCAACAGTGGCGCTCAGGTTCGCGAACAGTACGGCTTCAATGGCAAACGGGTTGTTGGTTTTGTTGGCAGCTTGAAGCCCTGGCACGGCACCAGGACATTGTTCCAGGCTTTCCAGCAGCTGCACAGCCACGATAAAAACACTCATTTGTTGATCGTCGGCGATGGCCCGGAACGCGAGGATTTAGAAACGTACGTTCAGGCCAACTCCCTGAATTCGGCAATAACCTTCAGCGGCAACGTTTCCCATGAAAATATCCCGCACTACATAGCCGCGATGGACGTCACAGTTGCTCCCTACGTTCCCAACGAGAATTTTTATTATTCGCCGATCAAAATCTTCGAGTACATGGCCATGGGCAAGCCGGTAATAGCCGCGAAAATCGGTCAGGTGGAAGAAGTGATCACCGACGGCAGAACGGGCGTCCTCTTCGAGCCCGGCAACGTTTCCGAGCTTTGCTCTACCCTGGGGAATCTTCTTCACGACCCACGGCTCTGCAAGCGATTGGGAAAAGAGGCCTGCGCCTGGGTCAGCGAAGAAAGAACCTGGGAGAACAATGCCAGGCAGGTGGTAGAGCTCGCCTGGGAGCTGATAGAAACCAAAACGGTAGAGCGCAGACCGAAAAACATGGAACGAGCAGCGTAGAGGGCTCCACACTCTACGCTTTTACGAGGTTTGACTGTGAAAATAAAAACCTGCATTGTCACCGGTCAGTACCCGCCACAGGTTGGCGGCGTCGGGCATTCGGCGTTTCGGGTGGCCAACTTATTGGCCAATCGCGGAATGCAAGTTCACGTTGTGGCTCTGCAAAAGCACCCGCTGCCTTTGCCATTTGACGAAAGCTTCTCGAGCACACCAGAGGACGATGTGCTAGTACACCGGGTCAGGGTTTTTCATCCCGACCGGGAGACGGAACCTTCACTGTCAGAAGCAGAAATCTTGACGCGCTATAACCGCGAGATGTTTCATGCCCTGGAGTATTTTCAAGGGCGCTATCACTATGATGTGTTGCATGCCTTTTTTCTCTATCCGGCTGGTTTTGTTGCCGGGTTGCTGGCGCGATTGCACGGAGTCAAGTTCATTGCATCGATCCGGGGTAACGATGTGGGAAAATATGTTTTTGATCCGCTACGGGTGCCTTTTGTTCGCTCGGCGTTAGAGAACGCCGACTGTGTCACTTCGGTTGCAACCAGCCTCAGTGACCTGGCCGATCGCGCCATAACGCCTATTGCCCACAAGTCAAAAACGATCCTGAATTCGGTTGATATTGCCAAACTGCGCCCCCAAACCTGGCCTGAACTACCATTGCGGGGAACGGTGATCGGCGCCGCGGGATTATTTCGTTACAAAAAAGGACTGGTCTATCTTTTCAAGGCGCTGGCAAATCTGAACGGCCGTTTCGATTATACCATCCTGCTGGTTGGAGATTTTTTTAAAGAGGAGGATCGGCAGCCTCACCTGAACTATTTGACCGAATACGGGTTGCTTGATCGCACCATTATCACCGGGAAATTACCACCCGATCGCATGGCCAGCTATTTACAACTGTTCGACATTTTAGTATTTCCTTCGCTGTTTTCGGAAGGTTGCCCGCTCTCCATGCTCGAAGGCATGGCGATGAAAAAGGTGGTTGTCGGCAGTCGCACCGGCGCAATCCCGGAAATCATTCGCGACCATGAAAATGGGTTGTTGGTTAATCCAGGGTCATCACAGGAAATCTTTGGGGCCATCACCGAGCTTATTGAAGATCCGGCGTTGAGCAAACGCCTGGCTGAAAACGCCGCCAGAACCGTTAGCACGATGACACCCGAGCGTGAATTTCAGCAATGGCTGGACGTCTATAAATCGTTATCAAGCTAAAAGCCTGAATGTTCACAATATGGGAGGTTCAATGAACGCAACGGTTAGACCACAATTGCGCAGGGAAGTTTCCAATGCGGAACAGCGCAAAGCAGCCACCGAGACGTTGGTGGTCGATTTTATGGAGCTGTGCTCAGTCCTGGGAGAAAGCTCTCTTCCCAAACGCTTACTTGCGATACTTCGCCCCGACGAATGCGTCCAATTAATCGGCCGGCGACCGTTACGGCTGCTGTGGATTCCCACTGTAACGATGCTACTGATTTTTCTGATTTTGATGGGCGTTTTTAAATTGTTGCCACTTTTGGGTCTGCAAATCAGTCAATGGCAATTCGGTATTTTCGTTAATGCCCTTGTCATATCGCTAACTGTCTTAGTGGCGCTTCTCTGGCAGTTGCACCGCGCCGTCGTAATCGTTACAGACAGCCGGGTGATAAAGATGACCGGGTGGCCAATCGAGCTCCTCAAACGCGAGGAAATCTCGTTGTCGGAGGTGAGTTCGGTTTCACTGCGCCGCGCAACTTGCTTTGGCGTTGGTGTGCTGGAACTCGAGTTTCAGCTTCGGGACCTGGGGCCGAGACGATTAAAGGCCATCGAATTCACGTTTCCAGCCGCGGCCGCCGCCAGCGGGCCGTACGAAGACGATCCGGCCGCGCATTAGGCAGTCACTGGTGTAGTGAAAATAGAATATGGAGGGGGGGACTAGTGGGAAATGCCTTGCGAAAACCAGGTTAACGACGCAAAGCTCTGTTAGTAAAGGGCGCAGAATGTCATCGCGCGAATTATAGGAGCATGAATTTTGAAGTTGATTTCATTAAAGCTTATGAGAATGAACGTGAATGAAGT
>DASWHH010000208.1:0-2749 GCA_036398295.1 bacterium | reverse complement strand
CAACTCCCAGGGATGAAAAGCGACCACCGCCGGCTTCTTTTCGACGGTGTTGATGCGATGAATGGCATACTTCGTGAGCGAGTATGGCAGGAACCGCAGATAGCCGCCGGCAATGATGGGTAAGTTGGTTCCGCTGACGCGCACCGTCGATAACGGAAACTCAATCAGCGCCCCGCGCTCGCGATAAATTTTGTGGGGAAAACGTTCGGCCTCGTGATTGCCATAGCGGCTGTGATGAATCGGAAAAACACTGGAATCAATTTTGAATCCCTGATCAATCAAAACATCCCACGCCCATTGCGAGGATTTGACGATGGAATAGGTGGGTGCACGAAATGCCGTCACCGGTTGGCCGGAGGCGTCTTCCAGAACCGCTTTACAGCGGCGAATATCTTGCTCAAATTCGTCGGGGCTTAAATCTGAAACCCGGCGGTGCCAGTAACTGTGACTGGCGATTTCGTGGCCATTGTCCGCAATCTCGCGAATCAGGTCGGGGTATTTTTCTGCCACCCAGCCCACCGTAAAAAAGGTCGCTTTGCATTTATATTCCGACAGTAGTTCCAGAATTCTGATGGTGTTGCTGCGAACCCGTGCCGGCATCTGGTCCCAGGTTTCGCGAGGGATGACACCTTCGAATTTAGATACCTGGAAATACTCTTCTAGGTCAATTGTGAAAGCGTTAAGCATTCATCTTCTCCACAGCTGTTGAGGGCGGCGAATGACGATGCGGCTGCCAGCGCGAAATTTGACGCCCACGAACGATATTTATCAGGGCAATAATGGCGGCCGTGTTAGCCAGACAGTAAAAAAACGGAATGTAAAGGAGGCGCCATCGCCCGATGGGATACCGTCGCAACACGTACCCCAAGCCGGCGAGCAGGTAAAAAACAATTTGGCCGACCGCAAACGTCAAAAAGAATATCCCGCTCGATATCAACATGATGCTGCAAACCAACAGCGCCAGCAATGCGAGTGAAACCAATCGCCGGAGCAGCTTATGTGTAAATAATACCACAGAATAGAATTTGTGACGAAACGGATTCAACAATTTTTTGCGCAACAGCACACCCCGCAGGCCCCTGGTCATCATTCGTACCTTGCGTCCGAATTCCCGCTCGGTGGCGGGGATTGCAACTTCGTAGGCGCGCGCGTTTTTTTCAAACACCAGGCGGTAGCCCTGTTCGATGACCATCGTGGAAATGGCAAAATCATCAGTGACGGCAGCATCGTTCAAGGGCTTATAAAGTTCCCGGCGGATAGCGTAAATGGCGCCGTGCGCAGAAACAATACTGCCAGTTCGACTTTCCATTTCTTTGAGCCACTTGTCATAATTCCAATAGAGATTTTCGCCGGTGCTGATAGAATCGCTGTCAATCTGCTCCGTGTAAACCGTGTTTCCGCCCACCCCCCCGACCTCCGGATCCGCAAAGTTGCTGACCAATTCAAGCAAGGCCTGACGCTCATACATTGAGTTGGCATCCGAGAAAACTAAAATATCGCCGCTGGCCTGAGCTGCCGCAGCGTTCAGCGCGTGAATTTTGCCGCCGCGGGGCAAGCTGATCAGCCGTACGCCGTGGCGCGCATAGCTGGCGACAACGGCTTCCGTGCGATCATCAGAGCCATCGGAGGCCACGATGATTTCGATGCTGTTTGCCGGGTAGTCGAGCTCGAGAACATTGTCCAGCCGTTGGGCAATGCTCTCTTCTTCGTTGTAAGCCGCTATCAGTAGGCTCACCGGCGGGGTGATGGGCTGCTTTCGCACCCTGCGGTCAAGAATCGCGCCAACAATGACGACCAGCAACGCAAACCCGGCATAGACATAAATTAGTAATGCAATCGAAAGCCAAAAGCCCACTTCAAGCAACTTAATCTCCCTATCAAAGGTTGAGAATAGTAGTTTAAAATTGGAGTTAATGAACGAACTTGAACGGCACCCTTGCAAAGTTACGAACTACTTCACACCCTCACCTCTAAACACTACGGCAATGGTGCGAAGAAGAATTCGTAAATCCAACGACAAGGACATGTTTCTCATGTAGGCAATGTCGTATCGCAATTTTTCGTCCAGCAGTAATTCGCTGCGGCCGCAAACCTGAGCAAGCCCGGTGATGCCTGGCTTCAATTCAAAGCGAGCGGTGTGCCACAAGTCGTAGGTGTGAGCTCCGTACGAGCTTGGTCGGGGACCCACCAGGGTCATATCGCCCTTGAGGACATTAAACAGCTGCGGTAATTCATCCAAACTGGTTTTTCTAAGCCATTTTCCCACTTTGGTAACTCGAGGATCGTTGGTTATCTTGAAATCCGGCGCCTTAAGCTCGTTGAGATGCATATATTTTTCGCGTAGCGCGGCGGCATTTTTGACCATCGTCCGAAGTTTGTAAACTCTGAATCGCTTGCCACCCTTGCCGGTACGTTCCTGAAAAAAGTAAACCGGCCCCGGGCAATTGATCTTGATTGCCATTGCGCAAAATGCCAGGATCGGCATGGCAATCGGCAGCAAAAGCAAGCAGCACAACACATCTAAAGTGCGTTTGATTCTCAAGTATATTTCGTTGTTGAGATGCGGCTCACGATTACGTTCGTACCACAGTTTCACAACGGGAGAATCTAACAACGCCAGCGTACCGTTTCGCCTGACATGCACGGCCGGTTTGCCGTTTGACTTCATGTCTTTAAAGTCTCGCAGAAGTTGTATCATGTTGTTTTCATAACCCTATTTTAGACCATTTGTTGCGGTTGTCTGAAGATG
>DASWHH010000207.1:0-2530 GCA_036398295.1 bacterium | reverse complement strand
AAGACGCGATTGTCCGCCAGGCCATCGAAGGAATCGAAGGTTTTCCAACTGTTGTCCCCTTTGGAGTAGCGGGTGAGGCCGAATTCAGTGGATAGCCAGAGGTCGTCGCCATCGGGAGTGAAGGCATTGATGTGGTCGCTGCGCAGCTGGCCAATATCGCGCTGCTCGATGAACCGCCAGTTGTCGGGTTCCATATCCCAGACGGTGATCCCGTGAGTCTCGTCGAATTCATCGACACCGCCAATCCACAACTCGCCCTGGTGAAATGCCACGGCGTTCACCGCGGCGCTGGCCAGTCCGAAATCGAGCATCTCGAGGCGAAGACTGCGCACATCGCCGCGACCCGCACCCAGGCCTTCGGTGCCAATCCAGAGATTGCCCCAGTCATCCTCGTAGGCAGTGGTGATCTGGGCGCTGCGAAAGCGGGCGTCTTCGACAAAACCCGCGGGATCGAAAAGGTAATTGTTCGACATGAAAAAATGCGGAAAGTTAGTGCGGCGCGGATTCGCCCGGCGCCCGAACCAGCGAATCTCACCTGGCGGGTTACTGAACGAACCATTGCTGGCCACCAGCACGATGCCGCCAAATTTGCTGACCTCAAACAAACGCCCGGCTCGAGTTTCAAACAGAATTTGATTGGGTGTAACGCCGATTGATTCCACATCGTCCAAATTGCTGAGCCCAAACTCGACCTTGATATAGTTGGTCCAACGCTCGGCCGTGGGGTGAAAAAAACTGATCGCCGTCCGCGAGGCGCACCACAAAAAGCCGGTGTCGCGATCAAATGCCACAGCGGAAATGATGTTGTCGGCGAGGCCGTTGCTGGTGGTCATGGCGTAAAGCCAACGATACTGAAATCTATCGTAGCGAGTGATGCCGGAATGCAGCGTGCCAAAATAGATAAATTGATCTCCCACTGCCACCGCGGTAACATAGCGCGCCACGGAATAGCTGATCCAGTCGCCCGGATCATAGTTGGGGTTGCTGCCCGTGCGGTTGACTGGCTGCGGCCCCTGTGCGCTGGCGTTTGTCATTACCAGAAGCGCCGCGCTGGCCATTATCCTGAGAACCCAAATTCTCATCCTGGTTTCCGGATTAGAAAACACCATTTTTCGGAATTTCAGTAGTGGCTTCCAACAAACGTCTGATGACGTGGGAGCGTTCACGAGTGGTGCGCAGTTTAACTCGCACCGATTCCTCGTCATACTCAATCTCCTGTACCTCGGCTAAGTCATAAACCCTGGAAACGATCTCCGGACGCGAGATATTAACCCGCACCTCCATCTCGATGACCGTACCCGTAATCAAATCATCGATCCCGGTTTTCAACTCGTTCAAAAACTGGCCATTGATCGCCGACACAAATACCGACGGCTGAAATTCGTTCTGCAAACGCTCAATCAATCCTGAATTTTCCAGCCGGTCAATTTTGTTGAAAACATAAAGCGTTGGTTTGCCAGCGATCTGCAATTGACTCAAAACATCTTTGACCACGGCAATTTGATCTTGAAAATGGGGATGGCTCACATCCACCACGTGCAGCAGCACGTCGGCGACGCGCGCCTCCTCGAGCGTACTCATGAACGACGCCACTAAATGATGCGGCAACTTGCGGATGAACCCAACCGTATCGATAAGCAACACATGCGAATGGCTGGAGAGCTTCATACGTCGCACCGTGGCGTCAAGGGTGGCAAACAAACGATCCTCGACAAACACTTCCGACTCGGTCAGGCCATTCAACAGCGTCGATTTGCCGGCATTGGTGTAGCCCACGAGGGCGATCTTCAAAATCAACTCGCGGGCCTGACGACGCACCTCGCGCTGATTCTTGATTTTCAAAAGTTCTTTGGTAAGCAAGCTAATGCGGGTGCGGATCATGCGGCGGTCCACTTCCAACTGGGTTTCACCTGGACCACGTGTGCCAATGCCACCCACCTGTCGCGACAGGTGCGTCCACTGTCGAGTGAGGCGGGGAAGCAGATATTTCAGTTGTGCCAGCTCCACCTGGGTGCGCGCTTCCCTGGTCTTGGCGCGGTGGGCAAAAATGTCGAGGATCAATCCGCTGCGGTCGAGAATCTTCTTGCCCGACAATTTTTCGAGATTTCGCACCTGCGCCGGACTCAAATCGTCATCGAAAATCAGCAGGTCGGCGTTGCTCTCGAGCGCGCGATTGGAAATCATTTCCGCCTTTCCCCGACCGATAAAATAAGCCGGGTCAATGCGATCCTTCTCTTGAATGATTTTGTCGATCACTTCGGCGCCGGCCGTGTCGGCCAAGAGCGCCAGCTCATCTAAGTGTTCCTCGGCTTCCCAGCGCGCCACGCGGTTCAAAGCCAATCCCACCAGAATGGCGCGTTCTTTATGATTCGAGTGTACCTCGTACAAAGTTTTGAGATGCACCTCCTTTAGAGCTTCATTATTCCGACTCGTTTTCCAAGATCTCCTTGACTTGTTGCTGAAGGACTCGAACTTTATTGTTTACGACATCCCCACAATTTCATAATCAACTCCGAAGTAACCATGTATA
>DASWHH010000206.1:0-7445 GCA_036398295.1 bacterium | reverse complement strand
TTGGAAGAAATCAAGATTCGCCACTGCGGCAACGACTGCCCATTCTGCTTCGTTGATCAAAATCCCCAGGGCATGCGGTCAGCCATGTACTTCCGGGACGAAGACTTTCGTTTGTCATTTCTTTCAGGTCATTACGTCACCCTCACCAATCTTTCCAAAAACGACATGGAGCGCATCGTGCGGCAGCGGCTTTCGCCTTTGTTTGTTTCCGTGCACGCGACGGAACCGGCGGTGAGAAAATTCTTGTTTGGCATCCAGCACGACGATGGCCTGTTGGATAAGGTCGACTACCTGACTCAAAACGGTATCGAGTTGCACACGCAGATCGTACTCTGCCCGGAAATCAACGACGGCTCGGTCCTCAAGAAGACCATTTGGGATTTAGCGAAATTTTTGCCCAACCTCAAATCCGTCTCCATTGTGCCGGTGGGATTGACAAGGCATCGCGCCGGGCTCTTTCAATTTAAGCCAGTCACCAACGGCTATGCAGCGAGCCTGCTGGAAATTGCCGATGAGTATGCCGCTGAATTTCACCGGCAACTCGGCGAATATTTTGTTTACAGTTCCGATGAGTTTTACATTATGGCCGGAAAGCCTATCCCGCCCGCGCCGCGTTATGATGGTTTCTACCAACGGGAGAACGGCGTGGGCATGGTGCGCTTCATGCTGGATGATTTTGAACTGCAACAGGAGAATTTTCCCCGCAAGCTCTCGCAGCGACGCACCGCCACGTTCGTCACCGCAACGCTGGCCAGTGGCATCATGGACGCCGAAGTCATCCCGGCCCTGAACCGAGTTGAGAAGTTTTCGGCGCGACTCGAGGTGGTGGCAAACAAGTTTTACGGTGAGTCCATTCGCATCACCGGACTCCTCACTGGCCAGGATATTTTCAATCACCTCAAGACGTGCGACCTGGGTGACGTGATTTTCCTTCCAGGCAGTTGCTTAAAGGATAACCGGACCTTTCTTGATGACTGGACTATCGACCGACTGAGCGCGAAATTAAATCGCCCGGTGCACGCGCTCGATAATGACTTTGTCCGCGTTTTTGATGTTCTCGAATCTGCCGTCGAAGTAGCATGAACATACCTGTAGTTGCGATTGTTGGCCGCCCCAATGTTGGTAAATCGACTTTGTTCAATCGCCTGGTAGGCGGCCGGGCTGCCATTGTAGACAACCGGCCCGGCGTGACCCGCGATCGCAAACATGCCCTGGCCGAATGGACCGGCCACCCCTTCACCCTGGTGGACACGGGCGGTTACCTGCCCGGCAGCGACGACAAAATCGAGCGGGCGGTGGTGCGTCAAATCCAGGAAGCCATCCATGAAGCCGACTTGATCGTTTTCTTAGTTGACGCCAAAACCGGCCTTACTGAGTTTGATCGGGAGTTGTCGGTTGAGTTAAAAAAGTCCGGTCGCCCGGTCTTGCTCACGGTAAATAAAGTCGATAGCGATGCCCGTGAGCTGAACGCGCTGGAGTTTTTCGAATTGGGGTTCGGGGATCCGATGCCGGTTTCCGCGGAAAGCGGCCGCAATGTCGGCGACTTCCTCGATAAAGTGATCGAGCTGCTGCCAGCGACGGCTGCTATCACCACAGATAACCCCAACGGCAAGTTGATTTCACTGGCCATCGTTGGCCGCCCGAATGTCGGCAAATCGTCACTGGTGAACGCGCTGCTGGGTGAAGAAAAAGTGATCGTCACCGACATCCCCGGTACAACCCGCGACGCCATCGACTCCAAATTCAAATATTATAGTGAAGAGTTTTTGATCGTCGACACCGCTGGCCTGCGTCGCAAATCGAAGGTGAGGGATGCTGTTGAATATTATAGTACGCTGCGCAGCCTCGAAAGCATCAAGCGCTGCGATGTTACCATTTTGATGGTAGATGCAATGGTGGGAATGGAGACCCAGGACATGAGAATTTTGGGCGAGGCGGTCCGCATGAACAAAGGAGTGATCATCACGGTCAATAAATGGGACCTGGTTGAAAAGGATTCCAACACCGCCCGCGCACACGAGCTGCAAATTCGCGAGACCTTAAAAAACAACGATTATCTGCCCATTGTTTTCATCTCTGCGCTGACCAAGCAGCGAATTTATAAAGTTGTGGAGATCGCCCGGGCTGTTGCTGAGGAGCGCAAAAGGACCTTGAAAACATCGGAGTTGAACGATTATCTCGCCGAAGCCACGAGCCGTTACGCGCCCCCGTCCATGGATCAACGCGAGGTCAAAATCAAGTACTGCACGCAGGTGAAGTCCAACCCACCCGTCATCGCCTTTTTCACCAACGCCCCGGATTCGATCAAGCCACATTACCGTGCCTATCTCGAGAAACAATTCCGCCAGCGATTCGGTTTTTTAGGTGTGCCGCTCACAATGGTGTTTCGAAAGAAATGACTATGGCCGTTTGCCGTCGCCCGTGCTTAGCAGCGCGGCTGATTCTCATCCTGTCCGGCCTGCTCGCCGCTTCCGGTTTATTCTCCCAAGAAACCCGGTCCGAAAATTCTATACGACGGGTTTATTCGTCGGAAGAAAGGCAGCGCAAGTTTGCTCAGGTGCTGGCGGTTTTCTCGTCTGCGACTGTTCCGCCAGCTTACCGGGAACGCCTCGTCGATACCCCATTGCCGACTTGCGCCACCTTTTTGATGACCGAAATGCGGCACAATCTTCAAAACTTTGATCCGCAGGAGCAATCCATTCTGCGGCCATTGTTGCTTCGGCCAACGCTTCCGCTCAATCACGTCAGCCCCTCCGGCAACTTTAGAATCCATTACAGCGGCGTTGAGCCGCACGCGGTTCCCGCCGCAGACATCGACAGCAATGGCTTACCCGACTTCGTCGAAGAAGTGGCGCGCGCCTTTGATGAATCCTATGACCTTGAAGTGACGATGCTGGGGTATCGTGCTGCGCCAGGTGACGGCGGCGTCGATGGTTTGGAGTACGATATTTACATGCAGGCGCTCGGGCCGCAGTCTTACGGTTTCACCCAAGGGGAGGTGGCGATCCCCGGCACGCCACAAAACGACTATACGAGTTATATTGTGATCGATAATGATTTTGAAAATGATCATTTCACCACCGGCGTCGATGGCGCCCGAGTAACCGTGGCCCACGAATACTTTCATGCCATTCAATTCGGGTATCGTCTGTTTGCCAATAGCGAGGAGCCGTTTTATTACGAGATGTGTTCAACCTGGATGGAAGACATCGCCTACGATGACATCGACGACTATTTTCAGTACCTGCCGGTCTATTTCGGCCGCACCGACATTCCGTTCAATCACTTCGATCGTTTCCTGCACGCCTATGGCCAGGCGGTGTGGAATCATTTTGTGGTCAAGAATTTTGCGGATATAGATGTTATTCGCCGCAGCTGGGAAGTCATGCAAACCGGCCCGCTCGCACTTGCGGCCATCGATCAAAGCTTGATAGCCAAGGGTAGTCGCTTCGAAGATGCCTTCGCGGAGTTTGCGGTGTGGAATTTCTATACCGGTAATCGCGCCGACCCGCTGCAGTTTTATGAGGAAAGCCCGGAATATCCGCAGATCAAACTGAACGGTGATTTTGTCGTCAGTTCTGACACGTCCATCATCGACTCCAGCTTGTCGTTGACCACCAAATATTTCAGACTAACCACCGCGACCTCCGGAGACTATTCCATTACCGGCATGGTTGATGACATTGCCGCATGGAATTTTTGGGCCATTGTCCGTGCACCAGGACGGATAGACAGCACTTATAACTTCAACATTGCCAACGGCCAAAGTCTTGGGTTTCTGCCGTCACGCACGGAAATCGTCGTCATGCCCACTAATTTGCAGATCCTCGATGGGCCAGATCTGCCGCAGTTGAATTCGCGCTATTCCCGTTTTCGATTCAACCTAATTGAAGGCGCTATAGATGATGGTGGAGTTCGTGGCATCACCGCGGCTTATCCGAATCCGTTTGTTGTCGGCCAGCATTCAGGCCTGACGTTTACCTTCCTGTCGGCGAATACCGAGGATTTGCAGGTACGCATACTCACTTCCGAAGGGCGGGTGATCAGGACAGTCAAATTTTCCGATGGGTCGAATGCTCTCGCCCAGACTTTCTTTACCTGGGATGGCCTCGACGATGATCGGGTCGTGGTGGCCTCCGGAATTTACCTTTTCCAATTGCAGCAGGATGATTTCGTGGACATAAAAAAAATCGCCGTCATTCACCAATGATGTTGTTGACTTTAATCTCAATATTTCTTATAATTGGCGCGATTATAACTGAATGAACAGCATGGCAGGGAGGGTGTTTTGACCAAAACCGATATCATCAACATTGTTGCGGAGGGGACTGGCTTGACCAAAGTGGAAACCGCAGCCGTTGTGGATGGGTTTTTGGCGACCATCGGATATGCGTTGCAGTCGGGCGATACCGTCACGGTTCGCGGCTTCGGGACGTTCCGCACCGTGCACCGTATCGAACGCGTCTCGATCAATCCCAAGACCGGCAAAGAGATGCACATACCGGACCGCACCTCGCCAGTTTTCAAAGCATCCATCGATTTGAAAAAACTCGTGAACAAAAATTTTAAAGCTGAAAAAGCTGAATCCGATAGGAGGTGAGAGATTGCCAAGCGGTAAGAAAAGAAAGCGCCACAAGATAGCGACCCACAAGCGCAAAAAGCGTCTCAGAAAAAATCGCCACAAAAAGAAACTTCGCTAGCCATTAAGGGTTTCTCATTTACGTCGCTGAAGAAACCCTTATTATTTTGTGATCGAATTCAAAATAGAATGGGTTAGGCCATGTCCAAGAGCAAACTGCTGTTCACATCACTGGCTATTGTGATTTCGACTTTGGTGATGATTCGAGACACGTGGGGATGGGGATTTTTTGCCCACAAATGGATCAACCGGCTGGCGGTGGATGCGCTCCCCGCAGAAGTTCGTCCTTTCTTTGAACAACATCGTGACTACTTGTCCGAACATGCTGTCGATCCGGATTTATGGCGTGATAACGATGCTGCCGAGCATTTTCGCCACTTTATCGACATCGACCTTTACGGTCCGTTTCCGTTTAAAGAATTGCCCCGCGATTTCGAAGCCGCCAAACAAAAATTCGGCGAAAAGACGGTTATCGACCGCGGCATCGCGCCATGGTGGATCGAAAAGCAGTATGACCGACTCGTTCAACATATGAAGTCCGGTAAAACCGATTCCCTGCTGGTTGTGGCCGCAGCGCTCGGTCACTATGTTTCCGACCTGCACATGCCGCTGCATACCGTGGAAAACTATGACGGCCAGTTGACCGGCAACACTGGCATTCACAGTCGCTTCGAATGGCAAATGATCGAGCGATTTTCCGACCGGATTCATTTGACCCCGGAAGCAGCCGACTACCTCGACGATGCTCGTACATTCGCGTTTAATGTGGTGATACGAAGCTACCGACTTGCCGACGAACTTCTACGGGCCGACACCGACGCCCGCACCACCGGCCGGGTTTACGGCCAACCGGAAGATTTTGATAACGCTTATTACCTGGCCTTATTCAGCCAGGCCGGCGAGCTGGCGGAGAAGCAGATGTGTCGGGCGGTGACAGCCGTGGCCAGCATCTGGTATTCCGCCTGGATTGATGCTGGAAAACCGACATTGTCCGCTGAGAAGGCAATGCAAAATGAAAAGGGAAGAATGTAAACTGCAAAATTACGGCGATCCCGATTGAAATTTTCAATTTACATTTTGAGTTTTTCATTTCTTTTTGACTGTTATGTCCCAGCTCACTTTTGACGAATTCCTCGAGGAAAAGACCTGCTACTCCGTTTCAGCGCTGACGCGTGAGATTCGTTTTTTGCTCGAGTCGTCGTTCCCGGAAATCTGGGTGCAGGGCGAAATTTCCAATTTTTCCCGCCACTCCAGCGGCCACATGTATTTTTCTCTCCGGGACGACAAAGCGCAGATTTCCTGTGTGATGTGGCAAAGCCGCAATCAAAATTTGTTTTTTACCCCCCAGGACGGGATGAAAGTCCTGGTGCAGGGTTTGGTGACGGTTTTCGAGAAGCGCGGCGCTTACCAGCTCAACGTACTGCAGTTGCAGCCGGCCGGCGTCGGTGAGCTGCAATTAGCTTTCGAGCAATTGAAGTATCGTTTGCACGAAGAAGGTTTGTTCGCAGCGGAATCTAAAAAACCTATTCCCCGTTACCCCCAGCGAGTCGGGATAGTGACCTCGCCGACTGGCGCCGCCATCCGTGACCTGGTTTCCATCCTGCAGCGGCGATTCCCGGCGTTAGAGATTATTTTGAACCCGGTGCGGGTGCAGGGGAAGGAGGCCGCACTCGAGATTGCCCGCGCCATTGACGAGTTCAACGAATATGGCGATGTCGATGTGGTGATTGTTGGACGTGGCGGCGGCTCGCTGGAAGATTTGTGGGCGTTCAACGAGGAGATCGTCGCGCGCGCAGTCTTTCGTTCCGAAATTCCGGTGGTGTCGGCCGTGGGCCATGAGGTGGATTTTACTATCTGTGATTTTGTGGCCGACTTGCGGGCGCCCACACCCTCCGCAGCGGCGGAACTGGTGGCACCCAGTCGCGAGGAGATCAGTTCGCAACTGCGCAGCTATCGCGAGAACATGCGGAACGGAATTTTGAATGTTATTCTCCATTTTAAAGAGAAATTGCAGCGCCTGCGTACCAGCTACGGATTTCGGCAGCCGCTCGATCTGGTTCGTCAACACGCCCAGCGGCTCGATGAAACCGGGCGCAGTTTGCAGCGGCTGCTGACGCATCAGGTGGCCTTGTGTAAAGAGAAATTGCATGGTTTGAACCAACGCCTGATCCTGTTGGATCACAACAATGTGTTGCAGCGGGGGTACAGCATCTGTTTGCGGCGAACCGATCGCAAGATCATCAGCCAGGCGGCTGTTTTGAAACCCCATGAGAGTATAGAGATCAATTTTTATCGCGGTAAGGTGATTGGCACCGTAGACGAAATCGAACCGTAACCTACCCTTGAGAACAATGCCAGACCTGACTTTTGAAAGCGCGCTGCAGCGCCTGGAGGAAATCGTCCATGAGTTGGAGCAGGGCCGCCTGCCATTGGAGGAGTCGCTGAAAATTCATGAAGAGGGCATGGAGCTCATCAAATTCTGCGGCGCCAAGCTCGAGGAAACGGAAAAGAAGGTAAAACTGCTAGTAAAGAACGGGGACAATTTCGACTTGAAACCGTTCGATATCTCGTGAAGCCAATAATATTTCACAAAACCGAATGTCGAATGTCGAACAAGGAATAACGAATTGAAGAAGTTGTATTCGAAATTCGTAGTTCGATATTCTATTGTTCGATGTTCGATATTCTATTTTCTACATCAACTTAACCACCTGAGCCGAGATGACCTTTGGCATCATCGCTAATTCTGAAAAGCCAATCACCCAAAAAATTCTGCCGGAGCTCTTCAAGTGGTTTAGGACGAAGG
>DASWHH010000205.1:0-3665 GCA_036398295.1 bacterium | reverse complement strand
CACCTCTATCAAATCAATTATGACAATGAACATGCCGACATCCCGACCGGTCGGGACAGGCACGATGGATTACACATTCATTTCCAATATATGGAATTCCAGGGTATCCCTACCAGAAGTATTATAGCGCCAGACGCAGTGAAATGCGTTATCTCTTACAGTTAGCAGGGTTTTTTTAACCGCAAAGAACGCAAAGCTGGGGCAAGGGTCGCTAATAAGAAATGCTCTTTTCCTGAGCGCTGCTTTTGCCTTTTCCTGGCGAACTTCACGGTTTAGCTGGTTGCGGCTTTGCCGCCCCGTGATCTATATGACAAAAAGGAGGGCCCAAAACTTTCACCAATTCACAAGGAATTTTCATCGCCTGCCTGCAGTTTCAGCGCGGCCTCCAACTCGGGATGAAGCTGCCAGTGCCCGGCTACATAAACTTGCTTATCCCAGGGAAAGATGACGAGGGCATCGCTAGTCAATCCCACAACTTCTGGCATGGGTTGAGCCCAGGTGTGGCAGATCAGGCTGGCGGTCACGACCCTGGCCGCGTCACGCTGGCCAACCCGCCCGGCCACCAGCGCCAGCGTTTGGCCGCTGTTGGCGATTTCGTCCACTACCGCAATGACCTTGCCTTCAACCTCGGCCGGCACGCCGACTCTCCAAGCGGGATGCTGAAACATCACTTGGTCGTTGATGCGACGTGTCACCCGCACCGGGTGCAACTCGCTGCGCAGAGCGCACGCCACCGCAGCGGCGGGAAATAGTCCGGCGCGCGCTATACCGACGACGGCTTCAACACCACGTTCCGCTATTTTTTCGGCAAGGGTTCTGGAGATGACGGCAAACTCGTCCCAACTGATCTCTTTGACGCCCTTTCGGTGGGCGTAATTATAGCTTTGCAAAATAGGCTCCCGCTAAAATGTGGCAATGGGCACGGGATGTTTGAGTTGATGCTCTATCCCAGTTAGTCCGAAAACTTCGGAGCCGCCTTTTTGACATCCTTTATCACTATCGTTTCGGCTATTCGATCATGCACCGTCTGTTTGTTCGGGTGGATAAAATATTGCAGAAATCCAAAACCGAGCTCCAACGCCGATGCCCCATACCCCAAGGCGCGCTCGATCGAATGCCACAGGGAAATATGCTCGTGCGCCAACGGCACCACGCGAATTTTCATCAAGCGTTTTCCAGGCGTTTGACCCTTACCCCAATAGGTGAACAGGCCAAAGTAAAGCACCAGAAAGATGAGGCTGTACCAGTTCTGTAGATCAAATTTGAGGTTGACGTTTGTGTCGAGGTCAACCAGGCCAAGGTAAGCGAGAAGCTTCGCGCCAAAAATCAAAACCACCAGGAACAATAGGAAGGCGGCAAAGAAATCAACTACGAAAGCGATGGCACGAGCGGCGAATGACGCCAATGACACTCCCTTAAGTTGCCGGAGCCGCAAGACCTCCGGTGGTGCGTATGTCTGCTCTTTTCTCATCACAAACTATTGTAAGAATGAATCGTCAACCATGCTCAAGCAGGCGTCCTCGCCTGCGTATCGTAGCTGTCCGTCCAGAGAGAACGCTTGACGGAGCAAGTTTACGATACTTTAGTCATTGGCCTTTTCAAGACCGTGTCTGGATCCGGTCTTGCCAACACGTGTCGGCACTTCAGAGTACTTTATGGCCCCGACCATGGCAATACCGCTGCGACAAGCGCGCTCAACTGATTCAGGTGTGGTCATCGGAATAACTCGCGTAGCAGAGGCGTGTGCGGAGCGCTAAATCTTAGTACAAAAACAAGGAATGAATGTCAATTGGAATTTCAGCAAAATCATGAAGAGCTGCGCTTGGGGTAGACCGAGGCGAACGGAGATGAACACGGCCTGCCTGTTCAGCCTGGCGGGAGAGGAGCCCCCTGCAAAAACATACCGGATTATGCCGCCGGAAACCAGCAAATCAGATCGGCCAGCGAGGCCGTCAGCGCACGAGGAGCATTCTCCGTGACTCTACAAAATCTCTGGTGGTCAATTTGATGATGTAGACACCGCTTGTAACATTGGCATGAAGGTGGTCTTTGCCGTTCCATTGTATCTCGTAATGGCCAGGGCTTTGCATTTTGTCAATCAGTGCGGCGACTCTTTCACCCAGGATATTGTAAATGTCGATGCTGACTCGCGAAGAACGAGTCAGTTGATATGGGATGGTTGTGGTCGGGTTGAAGGGATTCGGATAGTTTTGATAGAGCGCCGTTTCCGAGGGCAACGGCAGGGTCTGATCGGTGACTCCAACGACCTTCGGATCGACGATGCGAATCATGTCAAACCAGAATTGCCTGCCATGCAAATCGTGATGCTCGGACACGATTTCAAAACGGTCGGTGGCCGTCCAATCGAAATCACCGTGCGGCTCGAACCAGCCATTGTCCCACGAGCCGTGCTCGGTGAAATCAGCCAACGGGATTTGCAGATGCTGCCATTCACCATTCCAGGCGGCTATGGTTTCGCTAATCGTCATCCGCATCCGCCACGGGTGATCGCCGGCGTCAGCCGTTTTGGTATCGATAAAACGAATGTCGAAGCGTGAGCCCGGCGTGTCGCCGCGCACCCAGAAATCGATGGCGTAGCCGTTTGCAACTAAATTGGAGAGGTCTTTGTTGGGTTTGAAATCAAAGCCGATTTGATTGTACTGATCAACGTCCGCCCAGTAGATGCAGTAGTTGCCGCCGACCGGATCCGTTTCCGAATAAAAATCAAATAGGCCGCTACCAGCCCAACTGGAATCAAATATGTGCGGACCGATGTAATCCTGGTAAAAATCAAATCCCGTGGTATCGGGCGTGATGACAAAATCTTGCTGCGGCGGCACACTCAATCCCAGCGCCTCAACCAGCGGAATATTCAGATCATAGTCGAACAATTCGTCCGTGCCCGCTTCAAAGAGGCCGAAGCCGCCGGTGTAATCCCAAATCGTCCAGGCGATGCCCTTTTCTTCGAGATAGCTGCGCACGATGTTGTACCAGTAAACGCGGTCGGCGTTATCGCTGTTGGGGATGAACACCCCGAATTCTCCGCAAAACAACGGGACGCCGCGCTGGGTTTGGAATGCCACGGCGATGTCAATGAGCTGCTTCACCCGCTGTAGCGTTCCTTCATTGTGATAATTGTCGAAATTGCTTTTTACCCAGGTGTTGACCAGCTCCGGCGGGCAAACCGGCATGCGAGCAGCATCGTACGGAAATGGCACGCCGGCCAGGGGCACCAATGAGGGGTCGGTCCAGCTCGCGCCCTGGTGCGTGAAAATGAACGGATCGTAAAAGTGAAAGGTGTAGATCAGGTTGTTGTCCGCGTACTCCGGCATCGCGGCGAGATTGTGATAACTGTTCCATCCCGCCGGGCCAATGATGATGGTGTGTTTTTGGTCGACCGCGCGAATGGCCGCGACGACGTTTTGCTGGATGGCGTTCCACTGGGCATCGGAGATGCCGTGGGGCTCGTTGAGAACTTCGTAGTAAAGGTAGTCCGAACGATGTTTGTAACGCTCAGCGATTTGGGTCCACACCGGGACGAGGATATCGCCGATGTTGGGATCGGTGTTGGTGGCCGGATCGAAAGTGTGATTGTCGAGGATGAGATGCAGATCCAGCTCTTCAGCCCAATCGATGATTTGATCGAGAAAAAATAGAAACAGCGG
>DASWHH010000204.1:0-2016 GCA_036398295.1 bacterium | reverse complement strand
CCAATGTCGGGTCCCTCTTTCCGGGTCCGCAACAACTCGACCTTTTTCTACGGCTCCTCACGTCGTGTGTAGCAGTTTAATGTTTTGGAATTTGCTTTTTTGAATTTGTTTCGAATTTCGGGTTTAGGATTTCGCATTTTTGCGGATTATCTCTGGTGCGGACCGGGCCGGGCTGGGAAATGGTCTCAACTCCGTACTTAACTGGCATACATCTCCTCAATCAACTGCGCAAACTCCTGCTCAACCGCCTTGCGTTTGACTTTCATGGTCGGCGTGAGTTGCCCTGCCTCAATGGTGAACGGCTGTGGCAGCAGTTTGAATCTGCGAATCTTTTCGTAATCGGAAAAACGCTTTTGACGTTCGTCCACCTCCGATTGAATCAACGCGAAAATCTCGGGATGTTGAATCAATTCCGCAGCGCCATTCACGGTAATGCCCCGGCTCTCGGTAAATGTTTTCAGCGCATCAAAATCAGGTACAATTAAGGCGCTGATGAAATTCCGCTTCTCGCCGATCAGCACCACTTGATCGATGTACTTGCTGTTTTCCACTTCCTTCTCAATGGCCTGCGGCGCTACCTTTTTTCCCACCGAGGTGACCATGAGCTGCTTCTTGCGATCGGTGATCGTCAAGTAGTTATCTTCATCGAGCATCCCAATATCGCCGGTGTGCAGCCAGCCATCCTCGAGCACCTCCGCGGTGGCAGCTGGCATCTTGTAATAGCCCATCATCACGTTCGGGCCTTTCACAATGATTTCTCCATCGTTAGCGATCTTGACCTGGATTCCCGGCAACACTTTTCCGACGGTGCCGATTTTTGGCCGGTCCGGAGGATTAAAGGCGACGATGGGAGAGGTTTCAGTGAGGCCATAGCCTTCGATAATGGTAAGCCCGACGGAAAAGAAGAAGGTTGCCACTTCACTGGACAACGGCGCGCTGCCGGAAATAAAATACTTCATCCGGCCGCCGGTGCGAGCTTTGATTTTAGAAAATACTAATCTGTCCGCGAGACTGTGTTGCCAATGGCTTGGCCCATCGCCATGACTGAGCCCCAGCTCCGCCTCGATCTTTTTTCGGCCAACATTGATCGCCCAATTGAACAGTCCTTTTTTGATGACGCTTTCTGCCTCCGCCCTGGCTTGCACCCGCGCGCGCACTTTTTCGTAAAAACGCGGCACCGCAGCCATGATCGTTGGCCGCCATTGTTCTAAATCCTGCGCAACGGTGTCATTAGACGAATAAATAATGCTGAGGCCGCAGTAGAAATAATAGTAATCGACCGTGCGTTCAAAGGCATGTGAAAGGGGCAGAAAGGATAGTCCCACATCGGACGCGTCCAGTTTCAAGTAGTGCGTACACGCAAGAAAATTCGACACGAGATTTTCATGGCTCAGCATCACCCCCTTGGGCGTGCCGGTGGTGCCGGAAGTGTAGATGAGCGTGGCGATTTCATCGGGACGTGCGACTTTGGTGGCCCGTTCCAAAAAGTCGTCGCCATCCCGCTCGCTGCCGGATTCCAATACTTTCCCGAAAGCAAGGGTCTTTTCTTTCACAGCGTCGGGATTCATCACAATGAGGTGTTTGAGTTTCTTAAGATGACCCCGTATCTGCAGAATCTTGGCAATCTGAATATCGTTGGATACGATGATAACTTCGCTGTCACTGTTGTTGGCGATAAACTCGATTTGATCCGGGATGAGGGTTGGAAAAATGGGAACAAGTACCGCACCCAACAAATGACAGGCAAAATCAGCGATGTGCCACTCCGGGCGGTTTTCGGAGAGCAACAAAACTTTGGTTTCGGACTTGACGCCCAATTCATGCAGCCCGAGTGCAAAACTCACGACGCGATCCTTGAACTCATTGCTGGAAATTTTGTGAAACACGCCGTCTTGACCGCGGTACACCAGCAAATCGGGTTTGTTGAAGTTGGTGACATTATGGTGGAAAAGCTGGCTCAGGGTCTGAACGCTCATCGTCTCTCCTTCGGTCCGTAAATGCGGGAATATCACTCAG
>DASWHH010000203.1:0-7120 GCA_036398295.1 bacterium | reverse complement strand
TATCTCGCCTTTGTTCCACGCCGAGAAAATTGCCAGGCCGCTCATCGTGCTGCAGGGCGCTAACGATCCGAGGGTTTTGAAAGTGGAATCGGATGAAATTGTCGATGCCGTGAAGAAAAACAACGTGCCGGTCGAATATGTCGTGTTCGATGATGAGGGACATGGCTTCCGCAAGAAAGAAAATAAAATACGAGGCTACAAAGCGATTTTAGATTTCTTAGATAAATACTTAAAGAGTGAGGGTGAGGCAGGGGAGAAGCCGGTTGCCGTAAATCGGTAAATTGAAGATTCTCATCGCCTTGGGTTGTCTAAAAGTGACAGGAGGCTGCCGTTCTGAGTTAATGATCGACCGAAATCGTTTTTTTAGAAAGGACATATTGGGTTGCGTAACATATGATTGTCATTTCCAGTTGAGCACAGCGAAGCGAGAAATCTGACGGAGGATGGAGCCCGTGAATGCGCCCCTCAACTCATTGGTGTATGACGCTCTGTGCGCCGCCAGATTCCTCACCAGACAAAAAGCGTCTGGTTCGGAATGACAATTCTGAGGTCCAGGAGCCGCTCCTGCGGAAGAATCTCCTCATCTGAGCAGACTCACGGAGATTCTTCGCTGTTAGGAAATTGCTCATTCCGTGGACAGCCCAATGCCTTTCTTTCATGAAAGCACAATAGCCGCCACGGCTGGCGCAAATATCTCCACGACATCGCCCTCAAGACGAAGACTCACTGCCGGATGGCTATCCTGATCCGTGGGGCCACGATTGATGATGACGAACGGCACGCCACGTTGTGCCGCCATCAGCGGAATGGACGCGGCGGGATAGACCGACAGGGTGGAGCCCAGTGCCACCACGAGATCGGCTTCCTCGGCTGCTTGCGCGGCTCGCCGCAAATCTTCCTCCCGCAAACTCTGACCAAAACTGATGGTGGCCGGTTTCAAATAGCCACCGCAGTGGCAGAGCGGTGCTTTGCCAGTTTTCTTAAAATTTTCAAAATGGGGACCAGGTTCGGTGCGTTCGTGGCAACTCTGGCACTCCACCCACAAATTCGTGCCGTGGAGTTCCACTAACTTTTCCGGCGACGTGCCGGCCCGCGCATGCAATCCATCAATATTTTGGGTGACCACCATTTGCAGCTTGCCGGCTTTTTCGAGATCGACCGCCGCGTGATGAACGGCATTGGGTTGCGCGTGACGAAAGGCGTCCCACCCTTCCAATTTTTGATCCCAGTATTCGAGGCGCGCGGTTTCCGATCTCATGAAATCCTGATAATAAACCGGCTGGCGCGTCCACACGCCCTGGGGACCGCGGTAATCCGGGATACCGCTACCGGTAGAGATACCAGCACCTGAGAAAATCAAAATTCTGTTTGACTTTTTGAGACAATCAACTAACTGTGCTTTGGAATTCATAGTAAAGAGGAAAATACAGATTGGGTCTGATGAATGCAAAGAAAAAACATGTGTGTGGGATCGATGCCATCGCTTCAAGCGATGGCATCGGTAGGATTTGCTAAACCAAGTGTCCCCGCCTCCAAGGCCGCTCTACCACCAGCTCCGGACGCTCGCGCCGGAAGGTTTCCACAACATGGCAATTCCAGCACACCGGCTTATACGTATTAAGGATTTCCGGCAGCTTTTCTACCGCGATCTCCGGCCAAGCGAAGGTATGCTTGTCCGACATGCGCATGAGCGCCGGCTTGTGGTCATGCCAGTGAATTTCATCAAAGGGGCGGTTGCACAGCAAGCAGGTTTTGCCTCTGTACCACTCGGCTACGAGGGTTCGCACCAGGCAATTCTCCGGACCCAATTCAATCTGGTGCAGACACTCCTGTCCGCAGTTCTGGCGTTCCGGCCAGCGGGTGCAAGATTTGAGGTGGAGGGCCCGGTCGCCCACCGCTGCTCTCAACGCCGCGTTTTTGACATCGACTTCGACGCCCACAGCTTCATCCGTCTCCGGGCAGGTCACCAGCATTTTGCCCTGAAACCGGGCTACGGTTCTAACCATCACCCACACCAATGCAAACACCGCCGTAGCGAAAACTACTGCCAGAGGAAGAAAGATTGCCGTTGACATGGAGACACCTCCTTTGGGTTTGGGACAAATCACCGTTAGCGAGTGGACAAAAGGTGTGCCAGGGCCGGGCCATGAGATAAGTCATTGTATTTCAATAATTGAGCAATATGGATTGAAAGAGGGTTTTCTCAATTATGAGAAAGGGAACTGGTTTGTTATTGAATTTGAGAACGGTTTGAGGTCAATTTGAGGTGTGTCACCCTGGGTAGCAGCGAGACGACGAATGGTAGGAGGTGCTGTTGTCGCTGTGAGTCAATGATTTCAGACAACGCGCTCGTGATTGATTGGACCGAATGGCGATCTGTGCACCGCCAGATTCCTCACCCGAAAAAGTCGTCGGGATTCGGAATGACAATTTTCATGTCCTCAGAAGTCGTGGTTACTTCGAAACGGAAACTTGCGACCGTCTCTAAGAGCAACGCGGAAGTAGGGTTTCACTTCAGATTTTCCGGATTCAGTCCCTCCAGTTCCGGATGGACAAAAAGCCCGTCCTTGCGTATCAGCTTGCCATCAAAATGGATCTCGCCGCCGCCGTACTCCGGCGTTTGAATCAAGACTAAATCCCAGTGAACCGAGGAGCGGTTACCGTTATCGGCGTCCTCATAGGCATTGCCCGGGGTGAAATGCAGGGAGCCCGCGATCTTTTCATCGAAAAGAATATCGAGCATGGGGAACGTGATATGCGGATTGAATCCCAGCGCGAATTCTCCAATGTATCGGGCGCCTTCGTCGGTGTCCAAGATTTCGTTGATCTTTTCGGTGTGATTGGCGGTGGCTTCCACGACCTTGCCGTTTTTCAGAGTGAGTTTAACGTCACTGAAAGTAGTGCCCTGATAATTGGATCCGGCATTGAATTGGATCGTCCCATTAGCGGAATCGCGCACTGGGGAGGTATAACATTCGCCATCCGGAATGTTGTGGGTGCCGGCGCAATTCAGAACGTTGATGCCTTTTATACTGAACGTCAGATCCGTGCCCGGCCCTTTGATATGCACCTGATCCGTTTTTTGCATCAAAGCCTTCAGCGGCGCGGCGGCCTTTTCCATTTTGGCATAATCGAGTGTGCAGACGTCAAAGTAAAAATCCTCGAAGGCTTCGGTGCTTTTTTGGGCTTGCTGCGCCATAGAGGACGACGGCCAGCGCAGCACCACCCACTTCGTCTTCGGCACGCGCACTTCGATGTGAACGGGCTTCCACCAGTGTTGCTGATAGGCGCGCATGGCGTCCGCGGGCACATCTGATAATTCGGAAATGTTGTGGCTGCCTCTCAGTGCAATGTACGCCTGCACTTTTTCCATGCGATATTTTTCATAGTCAGCGATCTGCTTTATGATCGTTTCATCCCCCTTGCCAATCAACTCACGTTGGACGACATTGCTTTTCACAGTCACCATCGGCCGGCCGCCCGCTGCACGGATTTTACGAATCAAGCTGACGACCATTTCATGCGGGACGTCGATAGCTTCAAGCAGAATCGTTTCGCCGTCCTGCAGCTTCGTGGAGTGTCTTACCAGAACATCAGCCAACTTATCAAACCTTGGATCATACATGGGGCTCTCCTTTTAAAAAGGGTCATAGCGGGGCTATCCAAAAGGCCGCAATCTTGTCATGCCGAATGCTTTAGTCGGGCATCCATCATTCCGCCAAATGGATTCCCGCCAAAAACATGCGGGAATGACAGTCTCGCTACACTTCCTTGATAGCTCCTATTCATCGGTAGTTTTCGAGTCAAATATGCAGAACAATTCCAAAATATTCAAGTCAGAAAATTCCGACAAATATGAAATCAGTTGATTGAATTTCCAATTCTATTTTGGTATATTCTACCGCTTCATCAGTGCGAGGGAGAGAGTTACATTTGACAACCAGCTCCAGAAACGTACCCAACACCAGCCCATTCGCTTCGTGCAAACCAAAAGTCACGACAGCGCAACTGATTTACCTTTCAAGACCTCCGAAATTTCATTCACCAATACCAAAGGAAAAGAATCATGCTTGTACAAGAGAAGGTCAAGCAGGCAGTTGAGATTCTCAAAGAATTCAACATCGATTGCTGGCTCACGTTCGTCCGGGAAACGGCGCTCAACGGCGACCCAATTTTGGACTTCATCGCCGGCGCCGATGTCACCTGGCATTCTGCTTTCATTATTTCGCAAAGCGGAGAGACGCGCGCGATCGTTGGGAAATATGATCAGAAAACCATCGAAGACGCGGGCGCCTATAAAAACGTCGTGTCATACGTTGAGGGCGCCAAAGAACCGCTGCTCAGCTATTTGAAAGAAATCAATCCCAAACAGATTGCCATCAACTACTCCAAGGGCAGCGAGATTTGCGACGGCCTCACCCACGGTATGTATCTCACCCTGCAGGACTGGCTGGCCGAGATTGGTTTTCAAGACCGACTGATTTCTTCCGAGAAAATCGTTTCGGCGGTGCGGGAGCGCAAGTCAAAAACCGAAATCGCTTTCATAAAAAAGGCGATCGAGCATACAGAGAATATATTTGCGAAAGTAGCGCAGTTCATCCTTCCCGGCAAATCGGAAATTGAAATTGCCGATTTCATCACCAACGAGCGCAAAAGGCTGGGATTGGAATCAGCGTGGGAGCAAAGCACCTGTCCAGCCGTTTTCACTGGCCCCGACACCGCTGGCGCCCACTACACTCCTACAAATCGAAAGGTGGAACGCGGCCACGTTCTCAACATGGATTTCGGTTTGCGCTACAAGGGCTATTGCTCCGACTTGCAGCGCGCGTTTTACGTGCTTCGTGACGGTGAAACGGCGGCGCCGCGTGAGGTGCAGAAAGGCTTTGACACCATTGTCCGGTCCATTGACTTGGCGAAGGAAGCGATGAAGCCCGGCGTTCAGGGAATTGAAGTTGATACGGAGGCAAGAACCCACATCACTAAAAATGGTTACCAGGAATTCCCGCACGCGCTGGGACATCAGGTTGGCCGCTTCCCCCACGACGGCACGGCACTGCTCGGCCCGGCCTGGGAAAAGTATGACAACAAGCCCTTTGAAAAATTGGAAAAGGGAATGGTGTTTACCATTGAACCAAGATTGACCGTTCCCGGATATGGCGTGGTTACTATCGAAAACATGGTTGTGGTGACTTCAGATGGAGCGGAGTACCTTTCAACGCCGCAGGCGGAATTGCTGCTGATTTAAAGCATGGCGCAGAGAGCAGAGCGACAAAGTTTTTCGCTATGCGCTATGCTCCATGCTCTTCGCGTTTTTGCTTTTTCAAACTGATGTTGTGAATTGAATCTGAAACGAAAGTGAGGCATCTATGGCAGAAAAACGCACAGCTTTTCCATTTGTTTTCTGGGCTGCAAACTCCATTGAAGTGCTGGAGAGGTTTTCCTATTACGGCATCTACATGGGCTTTGGGATTTATATGGAGTATCTCGGATACACTAAAGCGCAATTGGGTGTCGTGCAGACGATTTTCCTATTTTTCTCGTACATGATTCCGGTCATCTCCGGCACCTTTGCCGACCGCTATGGATTCAAGAAAACGCTGCTGGTTGCTTATCTCGCCTACCTGCCGGCCATTCTGCTTTTGATGATCACAAAATCGTTCTCCGGCATCGCGCTGACGATGCTCAGCATCGGTTTTGCCGCCGGCATTTTTAAACCACTGATCTCAGGAACCGTGCGGGCGGTAACGGACAAAACAAATAAGACTCTGGGCTTCGGAATTTTTTATGCGATGGTGAACGTCGGCGCTTCCTTTGGCCCGATCATCGCCGGCAAGCTGCGCGCGATTTCATGGAACTATGCGTTTATGGCCGCGGCCATCGGCATTGGTGCCATGTTTTTGATCACCATCTTTTTCTACAAAGAGCCGCAGCGGGAAATTGAAGGCGCCACGTTGGGCCAGAAATTCAAAGATCTGGTAACCGCCCTTTCGGACGGTAAGTTTGCCGCGCTGCTCATTTTGCTGGGTACGTTTTTCTGGATTCCCTTCTGGGCATTCTTCAACTTGATGGCCATCTTCGTGGATCGCAATCTCGACACCGCCATTCTCTACCAAAACATTTCATCGGCGATCGGCACAACTATCACCAACATCTTCTCGCATGTTGATGAAAACGGCGTTCCGCGAATTCTCGGTGAAACCATCTCCCACACCGGTTACATCATTATGATCTTCCAGGTTTTTGTTTCAAAGTTTGCCGAGAAATCGAGCGCCATTCCCACCTTCCTGTTTGGACTTTTTATGGCGGTGTTGGGGTTTGTGGTGATCGGTCTTTCAAAAATAACCGCGCCGTCGTTAGTGCTATTCGGAATTTTCTTGTTTGCCATCGGCGAGATGGTTTCTTCACCCCGTATTCAAGAGTACATTACCTGGATCGCTCCGAAAGAAAAAGCCGGACTCTACATGGGCTCCAACTTCTTAGCCGTGGGTATCGGCGCTTTCAGCGGGTTGATCTATACGCCGCTGTATGGCTATTTCCGCGATGGTGGGCATCCGGAGTATGTGTGGTATGTGCTTGCGGCTCATACCCTCATCGGCATCGGCGTTATTTACGGCTTCACGAAAACGGTGGGATCGTTCAAAGAATTGGAAGCGTAGCTTGGTAGCGAAAAGCCCTGCGAAGGTTTCGGACCTTCGCAGAGTTGATCCAGGTTATTCACCATCACTCAAATGATTGAGTAGTGACGACCGCCCGGTCGTAATGCAACAAGGCTCGTGAAAACGGTTTAGTTCTTGTCCTTCGCCAAAAGTGTCGCAAGTTCTGTCTTAGAACGAAACGATCAATACGTTTTTTGTAACTGACTACCCTGTTCCTGCGCTCTGACATTTTTTGGTTGTGTTTATGCGCATTGTTGCCTACCTTCGCCAGCGTTAACCTGACGCTAATTGCATGACGGAACACTCGCAGATCATCGAAACGATTAAAACCGTTTTTCTCGACCAAATCCCATTTAACAAACTACTGGGTTTGAAAATTGAGTCGCTTGATTTCGACGGCGCCCGCGTTCGCATCGATATGCGCGAGGATTTGATTGGCAATTTCATTCAGGGTATTCTTCACG
>DASWHH010000202.1:0-11130 GCA_036398295.1 bacterium | reverse complement strand
AACATCAAGGAATTGATTGTTGAAGGCAACAATCAGCGCAAAATCGTTTTTCGTTTCTTCCGGGCCTTCAATCAGGAAGTCGTGCTGGCTGTTGTGGTCCCCCCCAAAAAATCCTATCGTGGTTTGACCAACGCGCTTATCAAAAATATCGAAGAGTTTTCGTTCTAAAAAAAATGACCGCTCAGCAGGTCTCCCATCTGCTGAGCGGCTTGTCAGTGGCCGGTTCTCACAAAACCTTGCTCCCGGAATCTCCGCTCCCACAAAAAAAATTAGAACCATTGACGTTAATATAGACAACAGCCGAGCCGCTTTTTTCTCACCAAATAAAAATAAATTCAATTTTTTTAAAGTGGTCTGTTTCAAGATTAAACATTGTACATTGTTCAAACACGTTTCATGTCGAACCCGGCGAGTTTGGTTCATGATATAAGCAATTGACAAAAATAGTACTTAAATACCTCTGACTGTTTTTGGCACGCATGTTGCCGAAAAAAGTTGTAGATTTCGAGCAGGGATGAGCCGATTTCTAAAAAAGTCAGAGTGGGTCTTTTTGGGAATGGGGATGTACTAGACTCTTCTGATGCTGGGACTTTCTTATAAAAGGATTTATGGGAAAGTCCCGGTATTCTTCAGCCCCACCTCTATCGCCTCTTTCTTCGAGCCGACGTATTAAATTATAGTAAAATGACTGAAAGCTCTTGCTTATTACTGAATTACCGATATATTGATTTGTCACATTTGTGGAGAAAGACATCGCCGGTGCCGCAGTCCTGCCATACTTCGAAAAATCCTATCCCTCATTTATTCACGATTTGAAGTATCTTTTGTTATGAACCAGTTGAAGATCTTGATGGTTGAGGATAATCCCGATCACGCTTTTCTGGCTAAATCCTGTTTAGAAAAGGTCAAAGGTCATACGGTCACAACGGTCGGCACTTACGATGAATGCTGCAAAGCATTGAATCAGTATTCATACGATATGATATTGCTGGATTATAATCTCCCCGGCGATGATGGCCTCACCATCCTTAAGCGCTTAAAAAAAGACGTGAAGACCGATGCAGCAATAGTGGTGGTGACCGGGCATGGTCATGAAGAGGTCGCCGTCGAGGCTATGAAAAATGGTGCCTGCGATTACGTGATCAAAACCAACGACTACCCCGCGATTCTGCCCGAGGTTGTAAAGAGCGCTTTTGAGAAACATACAGCCTTTCGTGAAAAGCAGCGCATGGAGCAGGAAATCATTTTGAGAAACATGGAGCTGCATGCCTTGAACACCATCTCGACGGTCGTGAATCAAACGCTGGACGTCGACACGGTTATCGACAGCGCCGTTCAGAGAATCACCCAGGTGCTGGATTTGGAATACGGCGCCATCTATTTGATTGATGAGTCAACCCAGGCGCCGGTTTTACGCGCAGACACTGTTTTGTCTTCAGATTCTAAAGAGTTGGTCGCGCCCTATTTCAAAGAGTGCCTGCAACAGCTATTGGACGAGCCGCAACCATGGCTTCTGAAAACCTGCGCTATTGGCAATCTGCAATCGCTGCTAGCGATTCTACTAATCCATAACGCCCGGAAGCTGGGAGTGGTTTTCCTCGGCAGCGACAGCGGAGACTATTTTGATGAACGCCGGATCAATCTGGTATCTTCCATTTGTAACCAGATTGGCATCGCGATAGTCAATGCGAATTTGTACCTGGAGTTGAATAAGGCCAAGAACGATTTCGAAAACGTTTTGAACAGCTCGTTGGACCTCATCATCACACTTACCCGTGAGGGTGAGATCCGATTTCACAATGATCAATTCGCAAAACGCTATTACTCGGGTGTGAATAATGCAGACCGGGACTTCTTGAGCTTCATACCCGAAACCAAGCGCCCGTTTTTCTTAAGTAAGCTCGAGGAGCTCGCCGCCGGCAAATCTGCCACTTACGAGTCCGAGCTTGTCAATCGCGATGGCTCCACCATGCCGTGCATCATTTCACAGTCACCACTCAGAGGTAAAGACGAATACCTGATGGTGATCAAAGACACGTCAAACATTGTGAACCTGCATAAGCGTCTGATTCAAGCCGAGAAGTTATCCGCCCTCGGACAGATGATCGCCGGGGTGGCGCATGAATTGAACAACCCGTTGGCGGGCATTTTAGGCTACGCCCAGTTGCTGCTCGAGGAAAAGTTGCCCACTAATGTTAGCAACGACATACGGGTCATACTTAAGGAGGGTAAGCGCTGCCAACGAATTGTGAAAAATCTGCTGACGTTTGCCCGCAAACACAACTCCGAGCGCGAGTTGATCGATATCAACCAACTCCTGAACAGCATATTGGAGTTGAGCGCTTATGATCTCAAAGTCGGCACCGTAAGCCTGCTGAAAGACCTGGATCCCCAGTTGCCAAAAGTTTACGGCGACTACAATCAACTGCAGCAGGTTTTTCTCAACCTGATCAGCAATGCTCTCTTTGCTCTGAAAACCGTCAAAAAGGAGCACAAGGAGATCAAAGTTCGTAGCGAAAGAATGGCAGACGGAATCCGTATTCAGGTTATGGACAACGGGCCCGGGATTGCACCTGAGCAAAAAAGCAAGATCTTTGACCCCTTTTACACCACCAAGGAAGTCGGCCAGGGTATCGGCCTGGGCCTCAGCATATGCTTTGGCATCGTTCACAGCCATCACGGCAGCTTGTATCTTGAAGGCGAGTGTCAAAACGGCGCGACGTTCGTGGTCGAGCTCCCCGTGGCCGAAGAGAAAGTGGGTCCAATCGAGGTCGTCGAATCCGTATTGCAAAGTTAGCATGACTAATTTGCCGGGGCGGTCGCGCAGAACGCAAAGGCTGTCAATCCCGACGTTTCGAGGACGTTTCGGGATTCGGTTTAAATTTCAGACAAATTCTGAAACGGACTTTTTACAATTCAAAAAAATCTCAACTCAAATCATGAGAAAACAACTCGGCGATCTCTGCGCCCGCTGCGGTTTATGAATTACAGCCTTGTCTCTAAACCTTTGCATTTGCGTAGAACAATCAAAGCAACCAATCCCAAATAAATCTCGAATGACATCCCGAAGCGTCGTTTGATTTATGTACTTTGCTCCAGAGCGGAGCCGTCGGGATGGAATTTGCTCATTTGAGATTTGCCATGTTGCGGCTTCGCCGTCGCATGAATAATGAAGCTTAGGTAGCTATTCCGACTTAACATTTATCACCCAAAACCCTCCGCTCCGCTTCTTGGCCGTCGCCAATAATCTGTTGACATTAGCGGCAAAAATTAATATATTTTCCGCGCATTGCGAGAGTGGCGGAACTGGCAGACGCGCTAGACTTAGGATCTAGTGCCGAAAGGCGTGTGGGTTCGAGTCCCTCCTCTCGCACTTGGCATTTGACAGGAATGATTATTAGAGGCTTCAAGGCTCAATTTGGAAACCAAGATCACAAAGGAAGGCGAAACCAGACGCATAGTCGAAGTGGAGGTGCCCGAAGCAGAACTGCGGCCCCATTTCGAAAAAGTTTACTTAGCATACCAAAAGAACGTCAAACTGAAAGGCTTTCGCAAAGGCAAAGCGCCCCTGGGTTTGATTAAGAAACTGTTTGACAAAGAAATTCAAAGCGAGGCGATTGACGAGGTAGTGCAAAGCGTTTTTAGAGAAGTAAGTGCCCGGGAGAAGCTGCGCCCGGTGGCACCGGCCAAAGTGGGTGAGATTCACTATCACCCTGAAGGAAGTTTGCATTTCGTGGCGGCAGTTGAAATCGTACCCGAGATTGAAATCAAGAGCTACCGCGGGTTGCCGGTTGAAAGAGAAATCTACGAAGTTGGCGATGAAGACGTGGCCGCTGCCCTCGAAGATGTCCGCGAACAGATGGCGGTTATGCAGCCGGTAGAAGATGCGGCTCAGGAAAACCATTTCGTGCTTGCTGACTTCCAGGAAGTGGATGTGACAGGCGTCCCGGTGATCGGTAAAAAGTACGAAAATCGGTTTTTCCCCCTTAACCAGGATGGCGATGATTTCAACCGGCAAATATCGCAGCAACTCCTGGGCGTGAAGCCCGGCGACACCCGGCGCGTTGAGATTCAGCCACTTAGGAAGGACGCTTCAAAATCCGATAAGCCGGAGCTTTACAATGTTTCAGTTAAGGAAATTAAATCAAAACAGTTGCCCGATCTCGACGACGAGCTGGCAAAGGATGTGGGAAAGCTTGAAACCCTCGATCAACTCAAAACAGATATCAAGGAAAGAATCATTAAGCAGTCGCAGCTCAGCAACCGGCGCAAAATGTACGACCACCTCATTGATGAGCTGCTCAAGCAAAATCCGTTTGACCTGCCCGAGGCGATGATCAACAACTACCTCGACGCGGTGGTCGAAACTGCAAAAAAGGAAAACCCGAATCAGGTCGATGAGCAGGCAATTCGCAACCAATACCGTTCGACGGCGATTTGGAATCTCAAATGGGAAATGGCCAAGGATAAGATCGCCGAGATCGAAAACCTCACGGTGACGGCGGAGGATAAGAAGGCTTACCTTAGCCGAATTGCCGTGGAACGCAACGTCGACGAAAAGAAACTTTTGAATTCCGTCAAAGGCGAGCGCAATCAAAAACGTCTGGAGGACGATATTCTGGAATCTAAAATTCTGGAGATATTGGAGCAGAATGCCAACATCCGCGAACGAAAGGTCACTCGCAAAGACCTGGAGAGGGCGAAGGAATTATCATTAGCAACGTAGTAGTAATCAACTATTTATTGAACATTCATAGTGTAGAAAGAGAGTATTATGGGACTTGTACCAATCGTAGTTGAACAGACCGGCCGCGGCGAGCGGGCTTACGACATTTTTTCGCGCTTGCTAAAAGAGCGCATCATTTTCCTCGGCAGCGCCATCGACGACGTCGTCGCGAGTCTGTGTATCGCGCAGATGCTGTTTTTGGAAGCCGAGGATCCGGAGAAAGACATTTCGATCTATATCAATTCTCCCGGCGGCTATGTTTCCGCCGGGCTGGCGATTTATGACACCATGCAGCACGTGAAGCCCGATATCGTGACCTATTGCATGGGCCAGGCCTCCAGCATGGGCGCGATCATTCTCACCGCCGGCAAGAAAGCCAAGCGTTTTGCATTGCCGCACGCGCGCGTCATGATTCATCAGCCGTTAGGCGGCGCGCAGGGCCAGGCCACCGACATTGAAATTCATACCAAGGAAATTCTCACCATTCGCGAAAAGCTAAACGAGATCCTGGCTTATCATACGGGGCAGTCCATCGAGAAAATTGCCAAAGATAGCGATCGCAATTTCTTCATGTCCGCTGAAGAAGCCAAAGCATATGGATTGATCGATGAGGTGATGGACCGCAAAGGCCTGGCGAAAAAGCTATCGAAAAACGGCGAGAAAAAATAGGAACCTACTGCATTGGCCGACAAAGAATACAAAGACCAGATCATCATCTGTTCGTTTTGCCGGAAGAATTCCAACCAGGTGGAATGTATTGTCACAGGACCGGATGTCTTCATTTGCAACGAGTGCGTCAAAAGCGCCAGCGATATCATCAAGGACGATGCTATCCGTCGCGGCAAATCGTTCCGCGATCGCGAGTTCCTGCCGTCAGACATCAAACTGGCGCTGGACGATTACGTCATCGGGCAGGAGTCGGCAAAAAAAAACCTGGCAGTGGCGGTGTACAATCACTATAAACGCGTCCGTTCAGCCAGTGTTTTCGACGACGTTGAGATTGAAAAAAGTAATATTCTGTTGATGGGCCCAACCGGGACCGGAAAAACCCTGTTGGCGCAGACCCTGGCGCGTTTTCTTCAGGTGCCGTTCACGATCGCCGATGCCACTACCCTCACCGAGGCCGGTTACGTGGGCGAGGATGTCGAAAACATTCTGGTTCGACTCCTGCAGGCGGCCGACTATGATTTGGAGAAGGCGGAGAAGGGTATCATTTATATCGATGAGATCGATAAAATCTCCCGAAAAGACGGTAACCCGTCCATCACCCGCGATGTCTCGGGCGAGGGCGTACAGCAGGCGCTCTTGAAAATGTTGGAGGGCACGGTGGCGGCGGTACCCCCGAAAGGCGGACGCAAACACCCGGAGCAGAATCTGATTAACGTTAACACCAAAAACATCTTGTTCATTTGCGGAGGGGCGTTTGTGGGGTTGGACAAAATCATCAGCAGTCGCCTTGGTAAACGCAATATTGGGTTTGGCGCCGAGCTCGCAAAAAGGAGCGCGGACGACAAAGGCGGCGTGTTGCGTCACGTGGAGCCGGAGGATTTGCTAAAATTCGGCTTGATTCCGGAATTTGTTGGGCGGCTACCGATCTTCGCTGTTCTCGAGGAGTTGCATGAGGATGCCCTGCTCGATATTTTAATGAAGCCTAAAAACGCGCTCACCAAGCAATACAAGCGTCTATTCGAAATGGACGATGTCGAGCTGGAGTTTGAGCCGGAAGCGCTCAGCGCAGTGGTTAAAATGGCGAAAAAGCGCGGCACTGGCGCCCGCGGTTTACGCGCCATTTTTGAAGACATCATGCTCAACCTGATGTATGAAATACCCTCACGTAGAGACATCAAACAGTGTATTCTTACCAAAGACTTTGTCTTGAAAAAAGCTCCGCCCATTTATAATTATAAGCAGGTCAAGAAAACCGCCTGATGGATTGCTGGATTGAATCTGCCTTTTGACCCAGGTCCAGAGCGCAGAGAGCAAAGCGCCTAGAGTTTTGGCCCCGTGCACTCGGCGCCCTGCCCGACGCGTCGGGCTGTGCTTCATGGATCGTCAATCCCTGTCTGCCGACAGGCGGGCCTGCCTGCGCAGGCAGGCAAAATTCCAATAATCTACGTAGTAACAACTGAGATTCCATTATAATAGAACTTTCCAGACTTCAAAATTTGTGAATAATTCAGGCTAATTTCAAACCAGAGAAAATATGCAAAAAGTAGTTCGCGATGGCACGTCCATAGAAATTAACAGCCGCCTGCCGGTTCTTCCGCTTAAGGAAGTGATCGTCTTCCCATACATGATTTACCCCCTGCTGGTCGGCCGCGAGTCATCCCTGAAAACCATCGAAGAATCCATGTTGCTGGATAAGATGATTTTTCTGGCGGCGCAGAAAGATATGGCGGTGGATATCCCCACGAAGGACGATTTGTTTAAAGTGGGCGTGGTGGCGCGCATTTTACAGGTACTGAAGCTGCCCAATGGCTTGATGAAAGTGTTGGTGGAAGGCATCGTCCGTGGGCGGATCAACCGTTACTTTGCCACCGAGGATCATTTTCAGGCGCGCATCGAGATTATCGATGACACCTTTGCCTTCACCCCGGATGTCAAGGCCAAGATGCGCCGGGTGAAGGGGTTGTTCAAAAACTATGTGCGGCTCAATCGCAATCTCCCCGACGAAATTTTGTTGAGCCTCGAAAACCTGGAGCATCCACAACGCTTCGCCGACTTCGTGGCGGCGCATCTGCAGTGCAGCCTGAAAACCAAGCAGAAGATCTTAGAAAACCTCACCATCGAAAAAGAGTTGCTCGAGATCATCGACATTCTTCAATCTGAGATGGAAATTCTGGAACTGGAAAAGGACCTGGAAGATAAAGTGCGTAATCGCATTCAGAAATCGCAGCGCAATCTTTATTTGCAGGAACAGATGCGTACCATCCAGGAGGAATTGGGGGAGGACGGCGAGTTTAACGGCGAGTTCGCGTTTATCAGCGAAAAGATTCGCAAGGCCCGCATGCCACAAGAGGTCGAAGAGAAGGCCTATGAGGAGTTGGAAAAGATGCGCGCGACGCCGCCATTTTCTCCGGAATCCACAGTGATTCGCAACTATCTGGATTGGCTGCTGGCGGTGCCGTGGTTTAAAAAAACCAAGGACAATATCGATATCGAAGTGGCGCAAAAGATTCTCGATGATGATCACTATGGATTGAAAAAACCCAAAGAGCGCATCCTTGAACACCTGGCAGTGCTGAAGCTGGTCAGGAACATGCGCGGGCCAATCCTTTGCTTAGTGGGGCCGCCCGGCGTCGGCAAAACCTCGCTGGCGCGCTCGGTGGCGCGGGCGATGGGGCGCAACTTCGTACGCGTCTCACTGGGCGGCGTGCGCGACGAGGCCGAGATTCGCGGCCACCGCCGCACCTATATCGGCTCCATGCCCGGAAAAGTAATTCAAAGCATGAAGCGCGCTCGCACCGTTAACCCGGTTTTTCTGCTCGACGAGGTGGACAAAATGAGCATGGATTTCCGCGGCGATCCCTCCGCGGCGCTGCTCGAAGTACTGGATCCGGAACAAAACCGCGCCTTTAACGACCACTACCTCGAAGTGGATTATAACTTGTCGCAAGTGTTTTTCATCACCACTGCCAATTTACAGAGCCAGATTCCGGAACCGTTGCAGGACCGCATGGAGATCATCAATCTGCCGGGTTATCTCGAACACGAAAAATTGGAAATTGCTAAAGGCTTCTTGATTCCGAAGCTGTTCAAGCAGCATGGTTTGAAAAGGAAGGTTCTGCAAATTGCGGATGGGGCGATCCTGCACATCATCCGTGAATACACCCGCGAAGCCGGCGTCCGCAATCTCGAGCGCGAGTTGTCCGCCATCTGTCGCAAGGTGGCGCGGGAGATCGTCCGCAACGGCTTCGGCAGCCGCTTCACCATCACCGCCGAAAATGTTGAGAAGTATCTGGGCGTGGCGCAATATCCGGAACGCCAGCGCTTCACCGACGATTTGGTCGGTTCGGCGCTGGGCCTGGCTTGGACCCGCTACGGCGGCGATATTCTGCAAATCGAGGTCAATGTCATGAAAGGCAAGGGTAACTTGTCGTTGACCGGGAAATTGGGCGACGTGATGAAGGAGTCGGCTCGCGCCGCCTACTCGTACATTCGCGCCAACGCCAAAAATCTCGGGATTCAGGCCGAGTTTTGGAAAAGCAGCGACATTCATATACACATCCCGGAGGGCGCGACGCCCAAGGACGGACCATCGGCGGGCGTCACCATGGCGGTGGCGCTGGTATCGGCGCTGTCGGACCGGGCGGTTCGCAAAGACGTGGCCATGACTGGTGAAATCACGTTGCGTGGCAACGTGCTGGCGATCGGCGGTTTGAATGAGAAACTGCTGGCAGCGCAGCGCTATGGCATCAAAAAAGTGATCATTCCATTGGAAAATGCCAAAGAGCTGGATGAAATCCCGAAAGAGGTCAAGCACGGTTTGGAAATTGTGACCGTCAAACAAATGACAGAGGTGCTTGAATCAACGTTTGCGACTCAAGTCTAAATGAAGATCACCTCGGTTGAGTTTGTCAAAAGTGTTGTGAACATCAAAGAGCTACCCACAGAGAATCTGCAAGAAATTGCCATTTCCGGAAGATCCAACGTCGGCAAGTCCAGTCTAATCAACTGTCTGCTCAATCGTAAAAAGCTGGCGAAAACCAGTTCCACGCCCGGGAAGACCCGGCAGTTGAATTACTTTCGCATCAACAACCAATTCTTTCTCGTCGATTTGCCGGGATACGGCTTTGCCAAAGTCGCGAAATCCGAAATGCAGCAGTGGCGCAATCTCATCGAGGGCTTTATCGAGCAGAGTAAAAACTTGAAAGGCGTAGTGGCGCTCATCGACAGTCGCATCGGCCCGACCCTGCTGGATATACAGTTGATCGAATGGCTCAGCAGCTTGAAGATACCCACGGTTCTGGTTGCCACCAAGGCGGACAAGCTCTCAAAGGGGAGGGTAAAAATCCAGGTGGCCGATTACGCAAAGCAGATTCGGCCTTATTACAACAAGGCAATCATTCCGTTTTCAGTTATCAACGGTATGGGCAAAACGGAATTGTGGAGAGAAATGATATTACTAATGGAGTAGCATTATGCGAGCGAGATTATTTACGCCCGGTCCGACTCAGGTTCCGGAGCGCGTGCAAGTGGCGATGTCCAATCCTCTCACCCACCATCGGGGACCGGCCTTTCAGCAGATTCTGCTGGAGGTCATCGATGGACTCCAGTATTTTTTTCAAACGCAAGGTGACGTGTTGACGTTCACGTCATCCGGGACCGGCGCCATGGAGGCAAGCGTGGTCAATTTGCTTTCCAAAGGCGATCCCGTGGTGACGGTTGCCGGCGGAAAATTTGGTGAGCGCTGGGGAGAGTTGTGCCAGATCTTCGGCGCCGATACCCACGTGATGGAAGTGCCATGGGGGGAGGCCGTCAACCCGGATGACATCAAGAGATTGCTACAGAGCCATAGCGATATTGTAGCGGTTTTTGTGACGCACAGCGAGACCTCGACGGGTGTCGCCGCCGATCTCAAAACCATCGCCGCAGTGGTTCGCCAGCATTCCAACGCGTTGCTGGTGGTGGACGCCATCACCTCTGCCGGCGTGCTGCCATTTAAAATGGACGAGTGGGGCATTGATGTCGCGGTGACCGGCTCGCAGAAGGGTTTGATGATTCCACCGGGGTTGGCCTCGGTGGCGCTCAGCCAACGCGCCTGGGATCGGGTCAACCACTCAAATTTGCCTAAATTTTATTTTGATTTTAAAAAAGAAAAGGCTTCGCTGGCAAAGAAATCCACAACCTGGACGCCGGCCATCACTTTGTTCATGGGTTTGCGCGAGGCGCTGGCGATGATTCGCGAAAATGGCCTGGAAAAGATGTGGGCCAAGTATGCCTTGCTCGCCGATGCCACCCGGCAGGGGGTGGCCGCGATGGGGCTGGAACTGTTTGCCAAAACTCCTTCGGATTCACTGACCGCGGTGAAAGTGCCGGACTCTCTCGACGGCTCAAAATTTGTGCGGCACCTGCGGGAAAAATATGGTATTACGGTCGCCGGCGGACAGGGTCACCTCAAGGGAAAAATTTTTCGTATCGCCCACATGGGCTACTATGACTCGTTAGATATGGTGGCGATGGCCTCGGCGCTGGAGATGACGCTGTCGGATTTCGGATGGGAATTCGAGCACGGCTCCGGTGTATATACTGTGCAGAACATTTTTATGAAACACAACTTGCAAACCTAACCTGATAATTAAATTCATACTACAGAGTCACGGAGAGCCTAGCACGACAGAGCCGCAACCCAAAATAATTACAGAAATCCGAAACCCGAAACTCGAAATCCGAAACAAATTCAA
>DASWHH010000201.1:0-4721 GCA_036398295.1 bacterium | reverse complement strand
CGAGCCCGGTAATACCTCCCTTGTTGGCCGGTTAGCCAGAGCTTCACCCCCGGGGGAAGAAACAAATGATAACCCAAACCGGGGCCTGTTCGCGCCACGGTGGTTTCCCGTATCAGTTCGCCAATTTGCGGAATCGTTTGATCGCGAACCGTCAGTCTCCCTGGGGCCGTCACCGCCACGCAGGTGCCGTTGCCGGCGTTCAGCTCAAAGCGAATCTCTGCGCTGTCCAGAACGACGCCGGCCGGAATTTTATGAATGCCGGTGTAGATTCCGTCAATCTCCGGCGTCACGGAATCGCCGCCGGATCCGAAAACCGCTCCCCCCCAAAAAAAATCCTTCCGGGATGGCAGCTCGATCATGGGCGCATCCTCAACCAAACCAGGAACCGTGAAGCTACCGCTGAAACCCGGCGTGCCCTTGAAGCTGACTTCGAGATAATCGCCGGACGAGAGATGTAAGTCTTCAGTGGGAAAAACATAGCTGCTATCAACGGCCATGTGGTTGGAGGGCGTCGTGGCAAGATAGGGCGGGATGAAAACCGTACGGATTGTCTGGAGGGTATCGGTTTGGTTTGCAGCCTGACAAACAAAACGAAACTCGCCACGGCTGATTGGCACGACGGTTAGAAAAGCTCCGTCCACGTTGAGTTTGACGGGAAAGCCATTGATGGAAATCTTCGCGCCCGGGAGTCTGGTGGAACCGAAAATAAACGTCGAATCGTAGGCCGCAACCCTCTGCCCTTCGCGGGGATAAACCACATCCAGCGTATCCTGCGCCCAGAGCGCCCGCGAACAAAATAGTGTAACGCTAATTAGCCACCAGCAATCGACTCGCATCAATCGAACCTTTCCGACTCAATCTGTTGCACATGCTCCAGCACCAGCTCGCGAGGACATTTTTTTAAGAAGTATCGCAGAGAAAACGAGAGAATAAGCAAATCATCGAGATGCCCCAAAATCGGCACCAGGAAATCGGGAAACAGGTCGATCGGCGAAATCAAATATAGCAGCGCCAGGATGACGACGCACTTCAAATAAATTGGCACGCGTGGATCTTTGAGCAAGCGCGCGTACAGCCTGATGAATTGCGGCAAATAGGTGAGGAACGCGATGGCGCCCCGGGGATTTTTCAAACCTTCCAGCAAAAGTCGTTTGAAGCCAATCATGATGTGGTCTCGCGTCGGTAACTAAATTTACGTTTGAGCCAACCTGCAGGTATTCCAGAATTCATCGCGCAGCATAATCTCAATGGGCTCACCGCGACCAACCTGTTGCACCTCGCCGGGAATGACCGCAAAGGAATTACTTTCGGCAAACGCCACGATATCCGCTGAGCCTTTGGACTGCAAGACTCTGGAATAGACCGTATTACCTTCGAGGTAAGACCATGCCGGAGCAAAATTCTCACGCCGGGTTTTACTTGAAAAGTCATTGGCAGCGATGGCCGTCATTCTAGTATTATGAACCTGTATGAAGCCCATCAGCTTACGCAAAAGCGGCCTGACCATCACTTCAAAAATCGTGCTGGCCGAAACCGGGTTGCCGGGGAGACCAAAGACCAGCGCGCTGCCTTTTTTCCCGAACACTGTCGGCTTGCCCGGTTTAATGTTGACGGCATCGAAGAAAACGGACACGCCGAGGTCAGCAAACACTTTCTCCACAAAATCCAGATCGCCCATCGAGACACCACCGGAGATGAGCAGCACATCGCACTCGAGTCCGATAGCAATTTTTGAGCGCAGCTCGCTGAGATCATCTGGCGCTATGCCCAGCACTTCGGGAATTGCGCCACAACTCCTGACTTGATGGTAAAGCGCATAGCCGTTGCTGTTTCGTATCTGGCCAGGCAGCGGCTTCTTATCGATATCGACTAATTCATCACCGGTGACCAGAATGGCGACACGCGGCCGGCGATGGATTTGCACCTGTTTTTTCCCAACGGCAGAGAGCAAGCCAATGACCGCAGGAGTGATGTACGTGCCACTCGCGACTAACTTCTCCCCAATTTTTATGATTTCACTCTTTGGTGAGATATTTTGTCCGCGCGCCACTGGTTCCAGAATTTTGACTTTCCGTTCCGCCAGCGCTTGCGTTTTTTCCACCATCTGCACGGCGTCGGAACCTATTGGCAGCGGCGCGCCCGTCATTATTTTCACCGCCTGTCCCGGTCGGATTTCCATTTTGGGAGTTGCTCCGGCCGGAACCACTCCCACCACCTCGAGAACCACTGGCGCGGCTTCCGCGTCGCTAAACCGGAGCGCATAGCCATCCATGGTCGATTTGTCGAAAGGCGGCATAGCGATGTCGGAATGGACGTCTTCGGCCAGAATGTAACCGGCGGCATCGAGAATGGAGATGGGCTCGGGACCAGCAAGCGGTGTTTGGCTCAAGACGCTGTCGATAGCTTTTTGAACTGAAATCATCGCATCACCACACGGTAGGGCTTGCCGTGCTCTTTTTTGAACACCTCACCGAAACGCTCGGCTTCCGCTTTGCTTTCAAAACCTCCCAGCCACACCAGGTACATTTTCGAAGAGCCTTCGTCTTTCTCTCGAATCTCAGCCGGGAATCCCAATTTCAAACAGTAGTTTTTCAAGTTTAGGGCGTTGTTCACCTGGCTGAATGCGCCGATTTGCAGCGAAAACGCGCCATTGGGATGATCCATCTTAAGCGCCGATTGTTTATTCAAGCTGCCGCCGTTAGCGCTGTGGCTGTCGGACTCTTGCAGATCCTCTTTTGCTAAACCTGCAAACCGTGAGTCGGGATGCTGTCGGATCAAGTTTTTGAGCTCGGAAGTAGCAGATTCGTTGTTGCCCGAAGCATCGAGACAGGCGGCAGCAAAATACATGGCTTCATCAACATAGCTGGAATGGGCATAAGTTTCGATCAATTCCAGGAATTGTTTTCTCGCTGCCACGTAGAGTCCACGCGAAAAGTAGTACTGCGCGCTTTTCATCAAGGCGCGGTGTGCGTAGTCCGAGTTGGGGTAAAGCGTCACCAGTTGCCGGTACTTTTCTACCGCAATGGCAGCGTCGGTTTGAGAGAGGGCATCGAGAAAGAGGGCGAGCGGCGTACCTTTGTTTTTTGCAATGTAAGCGAGGACCTGCTCACGAAATCCAGCGATCGTATTGGTGCGCAGAATCCGTTCCAAGTCGAAAGTCCCGGTTTGTGGAAAAAGTGCGGGGACGACAAGAAAGAAAAGTCCAAAAATGTGAGACCTCAAAATAAAAAAAGTCAAACCACGCCTCCCCGGTAATTCGCGCGCATGTAATTTGACTTGCGACTGCATTAAAGCTAATTTTTTTTGCCGATTAGTAAAGCTGAGCTAATTTTTTATGAACGTCTCCCATTCCAGGCACTGCGGACACCTCCAGAAAGGCTCGCTCGATTTGTAGCGACATTCCTTGCATTGGAACATCTCTTTGTGTCTTAGAGATTCGTCGATCAGATCCAGCGCCTGGCTGACGGATTTTTCATCGTCGCCCGCCTTGTGATACAGGCGAACCAGGTGTTTCTTGGCGATTTCGTTGGAAGCGTCTTTTTCCAGCACATCCTGACAGGTTAAGATGGCTTTTTCCAGCTCGCCTTTCTTCTCGTAAATCTCGGCAAGCGCCAAACGCGCCATCAAGTTGTTGGGCTGAATTTCGATAATTTCCAGATATACATTTTCAATTTCGCCAAACACCCCGCCTTCAAAGAGCAAGTCTTTGATGCGCTCGAAAGCCAGGTATGATTGCGATGGCACCCGTTCCACAAACTCTTTCAACACCTGCAGTGCGTCGCCGTTGCGGTTCTCTCGGCGATAGGAATCAGCCAGATAGATGTATGCCGGCGGACTGTTGGGATCGATTTTGATGGCATCTTTAAAACGAACACGCGCCTCCCGTTCCTTGCCGCCCTCGATGAGTTGCAAGCCCTCCTGAACTTTGTACAGCGCCAGCCGCCCGTTCCTGGACTCACCGCGGTATTTTCGCAGTTCTTTATAAGTTTGAAAGGCGTTGTCCCATTCCTCTTTTCTTTCATAAAGGCGCAGCTTCATTTCCTGAGCCCAAATGGCATGCTTGTCTTCGTCCAGGACTTTGTTAAGGACATCGAGTCCTTTGTCAAACTCCTTCGCCAGCTCATAGTCTTTGGCAAGACTGTGCATGATTTCTTCACGCTGCTTTGGACTCAGGCCGCTGCGAACAGTGAGGTATTTGTGCACATTAATGGCACGCTCGACTTGTCCAAGTTCGCGCAAAATGTCGCCTATTTTCAAATAGGCATCGACGTTCCGGCTGTTCTTGTTCACCGCCTCGCGGAAACGCTTCAACGCGGCCTCCCGTTCGCCGGCCAACAACAATTTGAGGCCATCGGTATAATCGGCGGCGGCTTCGTCAAAAGCGGCTGCGGGTTTTCGTCTAAAGAGATACATCACCAAAAAAACGATAGCTGCACTAACGAGAACAAAAGAGACAGCAACTGAAAAAGTCATAGGTTTACATCAGTTCGATTAAGTTTCTTCTTTAATGTCAAATGCGGAATCGTCCTCGCCGATAGGCAGATTTCTCAAGCTATCGAGCTCATGTTGCATCTCGCCATTGGCCTTTTTCAATTTACGGATTTCAGCCTTCAACTGCACGACCTGAAAGATGGAAACCACCAGCCAAAACATCACGCCGAGCCCGAAGGCCGCATAAATGACCATCCACAATTGCACGTTATCAAATTGCCAGACATTGG
>DASWHH010000200.1:0-1703 GCA_036398295.1 bacterium | reverse complement strand
ATGGAAACCGCCAGCGCCAGACCTGTTGCCGCACTTCAAGAGCTTGATCTCGAAACCACCGCCATCATGCCCACCTATCGCGCCGATCTGCGCACGGGGCCGCCCGACTTGTTCGTGGACGAAACCACCACCGACTGGTCGCGGCTGACGTGGAAAGAACTGGGCAAGCCGTACCTGGTCGAGAACTATTCGAAGCGGCGCAAAGCCTGGGAGAAGGAACACGGCGCGGAGATGCCGGTGCCGATTCAGTGGGAGCATTTCAACCGCAACTTCCACGCGATGTTCATGTCCGACGAGACTCAAAAAAGCGAGACCCGCCAGAAGTTTTTTAAGCATGTCAGTCATTTGAATCTGCCCGCTGCCAACGACACCCTCAAGGAACTACTGCGGCTGCGCACCTGGAATTACGTCCATCGAGTAGAAGACGCCGTGTGGGACCCGCGCGGCAAGCGCACGCTCTTCGAGGGGTTGGAAGTTCGCAACCCGAAGATTCTGTTTTTGGGCGCAGCGGAGGGTTACGAGGCGATGCAACTGCTGGCGATGTATCCCGGCGGCCACGCCGTGCTGGTGGACTACGACGACTTTTGTCGCACCGATCGCTTCGGCCACTTTCCGGAAGCCTACCCCTTCCTTGGCAAAGACCCCGCCACCGGTCACTGGCGTGTCCATCACAAAGAAGACTTCGCCATCGATTTTGAGGTATGCGACATCCGCGATTTGAAATATGGGCCGGAGTTTGACATCGTGCTCAGCGTCGGGCTGATCGAGCATTTTCCGGAAGAATACAAACCGCTGGTGTTCGATTTCCACCGCCGCTTTCTCAAACCCGGCGGCTACGCCATCATGACCACGCCGCGCCGGCAGTTGCGTTCCAAAATGTTTTATTTAGTGATGGGCGAACTGATGAACTACGGTTACCGCGAGCTGATGGACGCCCGGCAACTCGGGCTGTTTGCCCACCAAAACGGCTTTGAGATTTTACGCTGCGGGTATATTAAAGCGCACAATGGAGTGATTGCGAAGGTGCGATAGCCCTTACCAAAAGGGTTGTGAGAACAATGGACAACAAAGAATTGAAATACATCGAGCTGCTTGGCATCAAAAAAGAATCGCTACTACACGAAATAAACGGAATCCAAACCGGCCTCATTAACACAAAATCTCATCAATGGCGACTGCGCATTCTAAATGCTGTGTTCGCCTCGTCATTTTTTGTACCTATCAGTCACAAATGAAGCTTTCAGACAAGTAACCTTACCGGTATGGTTTCCGTTCATGACTCTTCCTTTCGTGTTCCTATTTTTTTTCTATGATTGTCACCTTCAGTCGCTTCATGATAGACTCAGGGACTACACGGCCGTGATTTCTGAAAATCTGTTTAGTCTCCCTCTAAAAACCTTCGATGAGCTGATACAACTTAAAACGCACCTAACCAGCGAAGAAATTACGAAGACCTACTTCAATTATTCTGGAATAAAACGTCCACTAAAAAAGATATGCGCGGGAAAAAATCTTGAATTTTTTCTTTTTTACCTGCTAGTGTCATTCATCTGGCTTGCCGGTTGGTTTGTCAAACTTAAATGCTAGCTACCAATTATCCTTGAACTTTTATTTCATCCTTTTGTCGCCTCATGGTTTACCGTATCCAAAGCTTTGAGGAATGAGGCTGCACAAACTCGCACAGCCGTTTCAAGTCAATTGAA
>DASWHH010000199.1:0-7190 GCA_036398295.1 bacterium | reverse complement strand
GGCCTGTCATTCCTGCGTATGCAGGAATCCCCTGCTTCTGTGCAGGAACCCGGGAGATTCCTGCATACGCAGGAATGACATGCTAATCTTTTTTGGATTTTCCGACCGGATTTCTAGATTACTTTGCCATGACGGGCTTCTTTACAAAGATTCTCCAGAATTTCTGCGCTGCGCCTCCAGTTGAAATGGTTCTCAACATACACGCGACCCTGTTTTGCCATGCGGGCATAAAGCCCTTTATGTTCCATGATGGCCATTATTTGATCAGCGAATTGTCGCTCATCCTCTGCTTTGCAGACCGGCGGCTCGCCCCCCCCTTCCACGTACAGGCCATCGGCCGCCAGACTGCTGGTAACCACCGGAATCTCCATTGCCATAGCTTCAAGGAGCTTGTTTTGTGTCCCCGAGGCATACCGCATCGGGGCAACGAATACGGCTGCCCGCTCCAGATAAGGCCGCAGATCGTCCACTGCGCCGGTCACCGTGACGCCAGGCGTCTTTTTCACCATTGCGCGTAGTTCGGCTCGCGGAGCGCGCCCAACCAGCAGAACTCCGATGTCCTTGTTTCTTTGCCGAAGGAGGGGCAAAATCTTTTCGATCAAATACACAGCGGCGTCGTGATTCGGGCCGTAATCCATTACCCCGGTAAAAATAATGCAATTACGGTCAAAGTCATGGGTGGTTCTTGTCCAGTACTGGGCATCGACGCCGATGGGGACAATGCGCGATGTCTTAGTGGCGCCGTTCGTAACCGTTCGGTCGCGCAGCGAAACGAACGCCAGGTACGGGGTTTTGTGAATGAGCCGGGTTTCGATTTGACGCACCTGCTGCAACCGCCACAGCAGCCATGGCCGCCGTAAAGGACTGGCGTAGTTCAGCTCCGTGCGAATGCGCATGGAGGTCGCGTCGCAAAAATCGACCACCAGTGGCAAATCGTTATAGTCCGCGATCACCGGGAACAACGATTTGCCGTGAAAAAGAATCACATCAAAGGAACGCGCTTTCAGCAACTTATGAAACGCCGCCTTCATTTCATCCAGCCCGTGGCGGAAAACGAGCCGGGCCTTCAGGCGACCGCCCAGTAGCGGCAACTTCCCCAATGTATCTCCCAAAACCGAAGCGGATCCGCCATTAACATCAAAGGTGAAGACGTCCCGGGCGTACGATTTCATTTCTGCAAGCGCGTCGGCACCAATGCTATGACGCGCCAAAGCCAGCAGAGTAATTTCATGCCGCTGCGAAAGCTCGCGGATGAAGTGGTAGTGACGATGGGGGCCACGCACCGTCGGATGCTGGAAGGATGGAGTGAGGTAAAGAATTCTCATGTCAGACTGCTATTTTTTCAAGTAACCCAACTGGTTCATTGATAGAATTTCATTGATATTATTGTCGGCGCTGATCTTCCCGCCACGTTTGTCATAGACATAATTGTTGAACACCTGCAGGTCACCGAAATTCTCGCTCAAATCGATGCCTTCGTCCCGGCAGTTGATGAACTGGTTGGAGCTGACTTCTCCGGATGCGCCATCGAGGTCGAGGCCGTCGCGCACGGCATTCTTGACCAGATTGTCGGTGATTAGCACATTAGCGCGCTGCACGCTGAGCGCGTCTTTGCCAAACATGTTCACGAACTTGCAATTGCGAATCTCAACGTCCGTCTCGACGATCGATAACCCTCCTAAAAAATCGATGTCGTTCACTCGCGCCCGCCGGCCATGCCGAAAAATCACGTGCTCGAAAAGCGACTTGCCGGTTTCGACAATGCCGACGGCTCCCCATTTGAACAGCTTGTTCTTCGCCATGAAAATAATCGGCTCCTCTTTTGTTCCCCGGGCACGAATCGGGCTATACGAAATCAACGAGCGCCCGACATCGAACTGCAGGGTAACCCCTGGCTCAATACGCAGCGGATACTGCTTGGGAATGACGATGGTCTCACTGATATCGTAAACCCCTTTGCGAAGCAGGAAGCCATTCGAGTCTGGATCCAGGGCAAAAAATGGAAAACGCATCAAGAAGTCCGACGCCGAGGCGCCGACTAAGTTGAAGTGCTTTTCGGGTATGGTGACGTTGAAACCGGTCACCCGCTGCCAATTCCAGCCAGCCCGGTCGACTTTGTAAACGCCGGTCAGGAACAGTGATGTGACGATAATCCAGGTTAGCACCACCTGGTAACTCTGCAGCAGCCCGCGGACGGGGTTGTGCCGTTTTAAAAACCAAAACCACAGAGACAAAAGAACAAACGTACCCACATAGAAAAAAAACAACGGCTTCGGAAATTTCCAGATCAACTGCACAGACAGAAGAACCAGCAAGACCCACACTGTGGTTGAGATGGCGACGTTGGATTTTGAGTGGGACATGGGTTTATCCAAGCTCCTGTTCGATGATGTCGCAGATAGCATGGGCGACAGTTATGTGAATTTCCTGAATACGCGGCGTGCTTTTGGACGGCGCGTGAAAACAAATGTCCACAACTTCCTGCAATTTGCCTCCATCCTGACCGGTTAGTCCGATGGTGATCAGGCCTTTGTTTCTGGCTATGTTCATGGCCTTTAAAACGTTGGGAGAGTTGCCGCTGGTGCTAATGCCGATAGCGACATCGCCCTTTTCGCCGAGCGCCTCAATTTGCCGCGCGAACACATCTTCGTAACTGTAGTCGTTGGCGATGGAGGTCAGAATTGAGGTATCGGTGGTTAAAGCGATTGCCGGCAGCGCCTTGCGATCACGAAAGAATTTGCTCACCAGCTCCGCGGCAATGTGCTGGGAATCAGCGGCACTGCCGCCATTCCCGAACAGCAGCACTTTGTGACCTGCGAACAGCGAGCCATGCAGGGCTTGGGTGATTTTATTGAGAACGGCAACATGCTCTGTCGCCACCCTTTTCTTCGCCTCGATGCTTTCTTCAATTGTTGCCCGCAATCGAGATGAGAAATCATTGACGACGTGGCTCACGTGGGCACCTCCCAGGTCTGCAAACCATTCAGCTCAAATGTGAACTCGACAATTTGGCCGCCCATATTCTCCAATTTTTCGGCCACGATGTGCTTTTTGTCGAACTCGCAATAGAGTAGCAAGTAACCCCCGCCGCCGGCTCCAAGTATTTTCCCGCCGATCGTACCGGTGGCGCGCGCCGCCTCATAGAGGGCATCGATGTTGGAGGTGGTAATCTGTTTCGCCATTTGCTTTTTGTTGATCCAGGCTTCATGGAGGAGCTGTCCGAAGTCGGTCAGCCGTCCCTGCAGCAAAGCATTTTTCATTTCAACGGTAATCCTCTTCAACTCAGTCATCGCGGCAAGCACGTTTTTCTCTTTGCTCTTGTACGATTCGACCTGGGAGGTGATGATATTGGCGGACAGTCGCGTCTTGCCGGTGTAGCACAACAACAAATTATACTCCAACTCATTGATGACCTCTTTAGGAATCCGCAGCGGATTGACAATCACCCGTGACGGCCCGAATTCCATAAAATTAAACCCGCCAAAAACCGCGGCATATTGATCCTGCATCCCGCCTTTAATGTCGAGGTCCTGGCGCTCGATTCTGTACGCCAATTCGGCCAGCTCATAGTTGGTCAACGGCAGCCGCTGTAAGTGTTTGATCAAACCGATTAGCGCCACTACCATCGTGGAAGATGAACCCAGACCCGATCCTGGCGGGGCATCGCTATGGAGGAAGAACTCGAGGCCGTGTTTATAGCCGTTGTTCATGCTTTTGATGACGGCTTTGACCAGATCGAGTTCGCCATTGTAGGACAGTTCTTCATCGAGATGATATTTCGCCACGATGTCGTAGTCTAACGACTTCACCGTCACGCTGCGCTCATCACTAATCCGAAGTGAGCCATAAGCATATTTATCGATAGTGGCGCTGAGCACCACGCCACCGTATTCATCCAGGTAAGGCGAAATATCGGTGCCGCCGCCCGAAAAACTGATGCGAAGGGGAGCTTTACTGCGAATGATCATAAATAAGCTTTCCTGTTAGCCAGAGGTTTCGTCAAAAAGATTAGCTCATCTAAGAATTACTTACAAGGAGTCAATTATAACTAAACACCGAAAGACACCGAATATCACTGAAATCATTTAGTTGTTCATAAAATTTTCACCCGCAAAGGCTTTGCTGTCTTAATTTTTATTAATTTTTTAAAATTCATAGTTTCAGCCCATATCTTTAGAACTCTTTCCCGGAAGAACCAAGAATTAAATCTCAGCCTGTGCTTTGTGCCGTGCGCGGCTTGCGGTGCGTGGCGTTGTTTCAGCTATTGGCAACTGTCGGACAGTTGTTTCGCAATAGGGTTTCATGGCAGCGTACAAATCCGGCAATGGCACCGGGTAGGGGTGCATCACGGTATAGCATTCCTTGCCGGCGAGCGACCGGCTCAAGATTTCATACTGTCGTTCCGCGGCGTTTTCAATGAATGGGTTGCTGCGATCCGGAAATGCAAACTTATAGGCGAGATAGTGCTCCAGCAGCGGCGTCTGTTCATATTCGACAGACGCAGCCATCCGTTCGGCAACCTCCTGGGCATCCCCGCGTTCCACCACGATTTCCTGCGATTGATGGCTGCCGACAAAGAACAGCTTTCCCGGTACGGCCTGGCGGGCGCCCTTTACGCCAAACAGCAACTGCGGCGGGATATTGACATGCAATTGCCTGTTCAAAGCTGCGATGCCTTCGTTGAACGTCCTCGTCAAAAAGAATGACTTCAGAAAACTCTTCTGCACGAAACGATTCATCTTCACCAAAAAATGAATGGCTTTGAACAGATGCATTTTGTTCTTCGGTGCGATCTTGCGCGCCTGCGGTAAGTAAGCGAGATGCCAGTCCCACAGGGTAATGGGCTCCGGAAGACCGTACATGTTTCGACCATCGCCGGAGAGAATCACCCATTCGTCGCCGATGTATTCCGCGCCATTGGCGGTAAACGCCAGCATCGCTTCTGTTTTACCACCTTTTGACCAGCCGGTGACGAGGATACCGGTATGATTGTGAACAAATGCCGAGGCGTGCAAGGGCACGCAATCCTTTTGCAGCAGGGTCAGGTTAATAATGGCGATGAGCAGCGGCAAAGAACGTAGACCGTTCTCACAGACTATTTCGCAGCGCCCACCGATTTCATCAAACGGGATGCGCACTTTCGCCGGCGCCTTGCTGCTGCGAAGGATATAATAGCCATTGGCGTCGTAGCCAGCAGTGTCCAGGCCCAGCAGTCGCAGGTGCGGCGTCGCCAGCCACTTCTCAAAACGGATGACGATGTCCGGATCGCGCTGCAGCGGCGCCCGCATCGGACCCAATTGCCGATCAACCGCCGCAGCATCGCTGGCTTGGGCGTTCAATAAGCGGATGCCGACCAGTCCATGAATATCATAATCGATGTTATTTTCGTGTGCCATGCAGATTCCAGAAATCGAAAGTCAATCTTGAAAACCAATTAAAACCGGTCGAAAGAAAATGCCGGGCTGATGGGCGGTGTTGCCGTTCAAATTTGCTTTGAGCCACTCCGGCTCCGCCAGGTGAAAACCATTTCCCATGATTGAAAGCGGCTCAATTGAGTAATTGTTGTTTTGCGAATCCACAAAACGGATGCTGGTAGTTTTGCAGGTTGGCCAGTCAACCGGTGTATCCACCAGCGAATTTTGAACCGAAACCTTTCCTTTTGAAAAATAATCGTCTTGCAGCAAAACCTGGTTTCCGGAGAACACGCTGTTAACCACCTCGGCTGAGGCGCCGCCAAACATCTCTTTCTTGCGTTTGGCTTCGAGCACTAATTGGTTGTCGACGAATGTGCAGTGCGCGACCCGCGCATGAGACAAATCTTTCGTCGAAATTCCAATCACGCAATTGCGAAAGAAATTGTTGATAATGGTGGGGTGAGAGTTTTCGCCTACGCTCACACCTTTGTCGCCGATATTTTCGAACCAGTTTTGGGATATCAAAAGGTCGCGGGCGCCGGAAAGGTCGAGGCCATCACCAACGGTATTGATGAATTTGTTGTTCTGCACGATACCCGCACAAAAATCGAGATCGATGCCATCGCTGGCGGTGTTGGAAAACAGGCAATTGCGCATCAGGATGTAACCATTTTTCAAGTTCACGCCATCCTCGCTCTGCATGTCGAGGAATTGGCAATTCTCGATATCCAGGTCGCCTTCGTGAACCGCAAAACCGCCGGTGAAGAGGATGCCGTTGATTTGCGATTGTCCGCCGTCGCGAATCTCGGTATAACGCATCACTACCTTTCTGTGGGTGGGGCGAACCACAGCAAACGCATCAAAAGGTTCGCCGGAGCCGTCGCCATGAATGCGAATCGGATTGTCCGGGGTTCCAATCGCGGTCAATCCGCCATAGTTAAGAACGTTCGCGCCCGGCTTCATGGTGATGTCTGTTCCCGGCAGCAAAATCAGTGGGACGGATTTAGGCACGATGACAGCGCCATCGATGGTCACCTTGCCCCCCAGCTCGACGGCTCCCGGTTGTTGCGGGCTGGCGACAAATTGCGGATGCCGCTCCAGAAATTCCGCTTGCGTGTAATCGATGGCCTCGAGGTCAAACGGGTCGGAATGATCGTAGGCGGTGATGCCCAGGTAATTGTCGGGCAAAGGCTCGGTCTCGCTAATGAACGCTGACGGAATTTGAGAGCCCGTCACCGCGTTGGTGGATGCCACCATAATGTGCGGCGGGTTCCACAGCAACGGATCGCGTTTCTCCGGTGCCAGTTTGCCGACGAGGAAAAAGCGTGCCCGCTTGCCCAGGGTATCAAAAAACTCCCAGTACTGGTTTTCGATCCAGTCACCCTTGTATTCGATTTCCGGCAAAATTGTGCGCGGGCAGTCAAAGCTGATCTTCCAGTCTTTGGCTTCGACTTCACTTATCAGAGAGTCGAAAGAATCGAGCTCGCCATTGGAATTTCTGTCTTCGTAGAGCGAATATTTCCCTTCGAACAGCAATGAGTCTGTCAACTCAATTTTTTGAAGGTTGATGCCGGAAAAATTGTTCACAAAGATCTCCATGGCGACGCGGTCGTTGGCTTCCAGCCGATAGGTGAAATTGCAGCTGGAGTTGCTCATGACTTTGTGAATACGCCGCACATTGTAGTCGAAGACATTTTTCAGGAGGTCCATTTTATGGGCTTGAATGGGCGTGTACAAGACATCGGCCCAGGCAAACGGCCGAATTTCGTTGTGAAT
>DASWHH010000198.1:0-3512 GCA_036398295.1 bacterium | reverse complement strand
TTTTTCTCTTATACCGGCAAGATCGGCCAAAAGGATTTGGACATCAGCGTGCCGGCCGGTACCTTCGAAAACTGCATTATGGTCTTTCATGATATCCCACAATACGCAGATGACGAAAAGCTGACCATTTTTGCGCGCGGCGTCGGACCCATTGAAATGACAACTTTCCGGATGGTGTTCCGGCTCGAATCGGCCGTGGTCAATGGCGTGCGCTATGGCCGGGGTGAGGTGCATTGATTGTTTCCGGTTGGATGGATTAATATTGGCATGAACAAAAACTACGTAAAGCTCAGTTGGAAGAGGGGTTTTGATAGATGAATGAACTGGCTAGATTTAGTATGTGACGCGTCTACACTAACAAAAATAACTGTGGAGTTTGATCATGAAAAGAATTTCTCTGCTGCTGTTTTTGCTATTCACCGCCTGTGACGCCATCCTGGGTCCGGCAAATCTCGACGAGCCATTTTTCTTGAAGTTCGGGGCGAGCACAGTCATCGAGGCGGACAATTTGCGCATTTCATTTCAGGAGATTCGGGAAGATTCGCGCTGCCCCAGCGATGTCGTTTGTGTCTGGGCCGGTCGCGCCCGTATCGGGCTGTTGCTGCAGGCACCAACGGATTCCGCTCAAATCGAGCTGCAGCTTCCCGGATTCGCCACCCAGCAAGACACGCTGGCACATCAGCCTGTTGATGCGCTCGGCTATCACATCACGTTGCTGCAATTGGATCCCTATCCTGACACTGAACGGCCATCGCGAGATTCAGATTATCGCGCGTTGCTCAAGGTTTCAAGACTTTTCCGGTAGGATTACTGAGAACGGGTGAGAACAGGTGGACCTATGAAAAAAGGTGTTCAGAAAAACGAGTTACGAAGTGAAGACCAGAGGCAGTGAAAAAAATGACTCAGTTGCATTGAATTGACATTTTGATGATTGATGGAGGACGCCATGTTTAAAAATTCCTTTCTCGTGACGCTGGTGCTCATCACATGTCTTGTGCTTTTTAGCCAATGCGCCCACAATCCAGTAGGATCGGAAGTACGTGAATTGAATCAGCTCGAAAAAAGTCTGGTGGAATCTGACAACAAATTCGGATTCAAGCTGTTTCGGGAAATCGCCGGTCATGAAGAGTCGAACAAGAATATTTTCATCTCACCACTGAGCGTTTCCATGGCGCTGGGCATGACCCTCAACGGCGCCAACGGCGAAACGCAGGCGGCGATGGAGCAAACCCTGGAGTTTGCCGGCATGACCACCGACGACATCAACCAATCCTACCGCAGCCTGATCGATTTGCTGACCCGGCTTGACCAGAAAGTCATCTTTGAAATTGCCAACTCGATCTGGTACCGCCAGGAGATGACGTTTGAACAGACCTTTATGGATGTCAACCAGCAGTATTTCGACGCCGTCGTGCGAGCGATGAACTTCGGCGATCCCGAGGAAGCCGCTCGTATTATTAATTCCTGGGTGAAGGATAAAACCCATGGCAAAATCGAAGAGGTGATCAAGCCCGAACAGATTGACTGGGCTACGGTGATGTTCCTCGTCAATGCGATCTATTTCAAAGGCACGTGGACATATGAGTTCGACAAAGAGCGCACGGTAGATGATACCTTCACCCTCGTTGATGGCTCACAGAAGCCGTGCCGCATGATGATTCAAACCAACGAATTCAGTTACCAGGAAAGGGATCAATTTCAGGCCATAGATTTGCCCTATGGCGACGGCCAGTTCAGCATGACGATCTTTCTTCCCAAAGCCAATCAGTCTATTGATGACTTCGTCGCAGATTTCACCCAGGAGCACTGGAACGGTTGGTTGACCAACTTTGAAAAGGATTCAGTGACCCTCCGGCTTCCGAAGTTCACCATCGAATGTGAGTTTGAAGAAACCTTGAAAACCGTGCTAACAAGCTTAGGAATGGGAATCGCTTTCAGTGGCAGCGCGGATTTCACCAAAATGTATAAACCCGGTGGCCTGTTTATTGACATGGTGATCCACAAAACTTTTGTGGAGGTAAACGAGGAAGGCACGGAGGCGGCGGCCGTGACCGTAGTTGAGATGTCGAGGACTTCGGCTGGTGGTGATCGACATATCAAATCCATGCGTGTCGATCGCCCGTTTGTGTTTGTGATTCGCGAGCAGCATTCGGGCACGATTCTGTTCATGGGCAAGATTGTTGAGCCTAAGTCTGAGTGATGAAAGCATTTTCATTTTAGTCATAGAGAAAACGGATTAAGCAAAGGAGTAATTGGCATGAAACGAACGACTTTCTTCATTCTGACAGCCGGTCTGCTGTTGGGTTGCGAGCACGCGGGAGTATTCAATACCACCGACCTTCCCGCGCCGTATGAGATGAAATTGTCAAAAGTAGCGCAGGGATCACAATTCAGCGTCTATCGCTATGATGACAACCAGAGCATCATCAAGCATGAATTCGCTCACGGGCTCCCCGGCAGCCAGGTCGTCACCATCTATGCCGATTATTCCTATCAGAACAACCGCTTGCAGCGCGTTGAGCAATTCGTTCTTCTCAGCGGACAATTTCAAAAGGTGAGCATCGAGGAGTACGATTACGATTCCGCCAGCCGGTTAATCGCGATTCGGTATCAGTGGAAATCGGAAGCTACCAACAACTGGCTGGAAAGCGTACAGGAATTCCATTACGACAATCAGAACCGCGTGATCAAGACGATTCACCTCGGCAATACTCCGCTGGTTCTGCAGACTGAAGGCGTGCAAGAACGTTCGGAAGAACGCTACTTTTATGATGAAAACGGCAACGTCAGCAAAATCGAGAATTACGTAGAGGGTGTTGAATATGAGGGACCTCTGACGTTCACCTACACCTACGACACCAGGAAGAACCCGTTTTATCGCCACGATATCCGGCAGGGAGTATTAAGATTTTTTAGTCCGAATAACCTTGTGGGCTGGGAAAGTCATTCTCCTGAAACCGGGGACGTGGTGGCGAGAAGCTCGTTGGAATATCAATATAACATGGATGATTATCCGACCACTTCGGTTGAGACGGTCCGCTCGCCGTTGACCGATCCGCAGCCAGGGACGGAGATCATGACGACGACTTATGAGTACTTAGAATAAGTCGCGAGCAATCTGGGGATTGCCACGACTGAAAAAACCGAAGGAGTATAGACCATGATAAAAAAAATGACATTTGTGCTGCTGCTGTTATTGGCCGAAATGTTAACCCGCTGCGCCCATAACCCCGCCGCGCCGGAAGCGCGGGAGTTGACGACGCTGGAAAAGCAGCTGGTGCAGTCGGACAATAAATTCGGCCTGAAGCTTTTCAAAGAAATCAATCGCCAGGAAGCGAAAAACAAGAACATTTTCGTCTCGCCCCTGAGTGTTTCGATGGCTTTGGGCATGACCCTCAACGGCGCCAACGGCGAAACTCAAGCGGCGATGGAGCAGACCCTGGAGTTCGCCGGTTTGACCACCGACGACATCAACCAATCCTACCGCAGCTTGATTGACTTGCTCACCAACC
>DASWHH010000197.1:0-3404 GCA_036398295.1 bacterium | reverse complement strand
AAATTACGGCAAATCCGCGGCCCTGGCCACCGGATTTAAAAAAGCACGCGGTGCCATCATCGTCACCATTGATGCGGATTTGCAGGACGACCCCAAGGAAATTCCCCATGTGATTCAGAAGCTGAATGAAGGCTATGATCTGGTTTCGGGATGGAAAAAGCAACGGCACGATCCGTTCATTAAACGTGCCAGCTCGAAACTGTTCAATCGCGTTACCCGTTGGGTCACCGGTCTCAGGATTCATGATATCAACTGCGGGCTAAAGGCCTATCGCCGGGTGGTTACCGACAGCATCAATGTCTATGGGCAGCTCCATCGCTTCCTGCCGGTACTGGCGCAATGGGAGGGATTCAAAGTCGGAGAAGTGACGGTTCAGCATCACCCACGTCAATTTGGCAAAAGCAAGTTTGGCACCTCCCGTTTCTTTGCGGGGTTTTTTGATCTCATCACAGTGTTGTTCATTACGCGCTATACTAAACGCCCCCTGCACCTGTTTGGGGCGGCCGGGCTGATTTCATTTATCTTCGGAATGGCAATTAGTCTGTATCTTTCTTTTGATAAAATATTTTTTGGCAAGCATTTGTCGAATCGTCCGCTTTTGTTCCTGGGCGTGCTGCTAATAATCATTGGCATTCAGTTTGTTTCTATCGGCTTGTTAGGCGAGATGATTACCGCCAATCGCAAACGCCAAGCGGATTATTCGATCAAACAGGTTCTGGAATAAATCAAAGTAACTGAGGATGTCACCGTGGAAGCCATCGTACTAGCCGGGGGGCTGGGCACCCGTCTCCGCTCCAAAGTAGCCGATCGGCCGAAGGTCATGGCCGAGATCAACAAACAGCCATTCTTAAGCTATCTGCTGAATTATCTGAGCAGCAATCACGTTAAGCGGGTGGTGCTGGCAACGGGATACCTGCACGAGCAGATTGAACAATTTTATGGTGGCAAATTCAAAGGGCTGCAAATCGATTACTCAGTTGAGGAACAGCCGCTCGGCACCGGCGGGGCCATCAAATTAGCGCTCGGTAAAGTTGGCGGCGACCAGGTACTGATTCTTAACGGCGACACTTTTTTTGATATCAATATTGACGCGCTGTTAGCTCTTCACAAAAAAGACGTCGCCGATATTACCATCGCTTTGAAGGCGATGCGCCATATCTCGCGTTATGGGATCGTGAAAATTCAGGGCACCAGAGTGGTGAATTTTGAGGAAAAACAAATGGTTGACGAAGGGTTCATCAATGCCGGTATCTATGTTGCCAAGAAGTCGTTGTTCGATACCCTGCAACTGCCGGATAAGTTTTCACTTGAGGAAGACTTTTTGAAAAAATTTACCGCCCAACTGAATATGCATGCTTACATTTCGGATGCCTACTTTATTGACATCGGCATCCCGGAGGATTACCAGCGCGCACAAACTGAACTCGGGGATTATGAATAGGGCGCTGCTGCTTGACCGCGATGGCGTCATCAACAAAGAGATAAATTATCTTTACCGGACTGAGGACGTCGAATTTATTGACGGCATCTTCGAGACTTGCGCGTTTTTTGAAAAGAGGCGATTTTTGATTATCGTGATTACCAATCAGGCAGGCATAGCCCGCGGTTACTACACGGTGGAGGATTTTGTAAAACTAAGCGATTGGATGAAAAGCGAGTTCAACCGGCGCGGTATTGCGCTTTCAGCAACCTATTTTTGTCCCTATCATCCCACCGAAGGCGTCGGGCAGTATCGCCAGGAATCCTTTGACCGCAAGCCGAATCCCGGCATGATTTTCAGAGCCCGCGATGATTTCGCTTTGAATTTACCAGGGTCCATTCTGGTCGGCGACAAAGAAAGCGACATTGAAGCCGGCCTCAACGCCGGCGTCGGGACGAACGTCCTGGTCAAAAGCGGCCATCCCCTTTCTGGGCCGAGCAGGGCGAGGGTGATCATCGATTCCATTAAGGACCTGCCAGAGGCGTTAAAGCTGGCATGAACATCGTCATGGTTTCTGCAGCTTACCCGCTGCGTGGTGGCATAGCGCAGCACGCTGGTATCCTGTACAATAAACTGAAGCAAAGAGGCCACGACGTTTGCCTGATCACATTCAAGCGCCAGTATCCGAAAATATTCTTTCCCGGCAAAAGTCAGACCGATACCCGGCAGGCCGATTCCATTAAAATACCGACTGAGCCGTTGCTTGATTCCCTGGGCCCGTGGAGCTGGATAAAATCGTACCGACGGATTAGGCAATTGAATCCCGACTTGCTAATTTTCAAATATTGGATGCCGTTTTTTGCACCCTGTTATGGAGTGATTGCCAGGCTGGTCAAAAAAAATACCGGCACGACAATTGTTTTTCTGTGTCACAATGTGATGGCGCACGAACGTAGAATTGGGGACACATTTCTTACTAAATTCGCACTGCAGTGGGGAGATTTTTTTGTTGTTCAGTCTGAGGCAGTGAAAAAACAGCTGCTCGATCTATTTCCAAAAGCCGACTATCGGCTGGTGCCGCATCCGTTGTTTGAAATTTTCGGCGAGCCCATGGAAAAAGCGGCGGCAAAAAAACAGCTGGCTCTCTCTGATGAGCATATCATTCTGTTTTTTGGATATGTGAAAGCATACAAAGGACTCGATCTGGTGTTACAAGCCATGCCCGAAATCTTGAAAAAGATCAAGCTCAGATTATTGGTAGTGGGTGAATTTTACCAAAGCGAAGTGAGCTTCCGCCAGCAGATTGCCGACCTGCACATCGAAGAGGCCGTAACGATTCGCCCAGACTTTGTTGCCAATGAGGAGGTGAGTTTGTACTTTGCGGCTAGCAATGTGGTGGTGCTGCCGTATCGTTCCGCGACCCAAAGCGGCATCGTGCAGATTGCTTATCAGTTGCACAAGCCTTGTATCGTCACCGATGTCGGCGGACTGGCGGAGGTAGTGATTGACAACCAAACTGGCTTCGTGGTGCCACCTGAAGATCACAGGGCCCTGGCCGATGCGGTGGTGCGTTTCTTCCAGGAAAATAAAGAACATCAGTTTGTTGAGAATGTAAAATTGGAGAAATCCAGGTATTCATGGGATTTTATGGTCGAAACAATTGAGAATTTACACAGCGAATGATAAGGTGGGAAACTCGAAAATCCCAAAACTCAAAAATCAAATAGCCAACAAAAATCCAATATTCAATTTCCGAAATCGAAAACCCAGCAGGATCGTTATGGAAGACCCTACGGTTGTCAAGATTGAAATCCTCAAAGAATACTACACCGAGATCGAAAAAATCATCGCCAGGTCTACACAGTTTCAATCGGTGTCGGACTACGTGAATTTCGTCTTAAAAGAGGTGCTTTCCGCCAATGACCGGTTGGCGAAGTCACACGAGGACGATGAGGCGCTCAAGAAACGGTTGGAAGACTTGGGA
>DASWHH010000196.1:0-2427 GCA_036398295.1 bacterium | reverse complement strand
TGCTCACAGGATTAAAAGGATTTACATGATTTATTTAGCCGACGTGGGCGCCGCCGTTCTGGTGGTGTCACTGCTGGCGCTGGGGCTCGGGCTGCTGACGAGCCGATACCGGATGGAACAGAAGGCCCTTCGTCTGCATTTGAATTATAACGAAGCGCGTTGCAGATTCGCCAGGGGCGCTGGTTTCGGATTTTAGAATTAACAAAAGTGAAGCTAAAGTGAGTTACACCATTTTTCTGATCTTTATTTTGTTTGTCATGGCTTGCAGCATGCCGGAGAAACCTGGCAGGACAGCCAACCTGTCCCCGCATCATACGGGCGATGGTTTTCGCAACCCCCATAATCATGAGCGGCGTGGATTTGGCGATTTCTTAAAATGGCAATTCGACCGCGGGCCACAGGAAGCGCCGCCGATTCCGCCAGCGGAAATACCGCCTTACCAACCGCAGTACGCCCGGACGTCACGCAACGACATTCATCATGCCGATTCCAGTGAGATTCAAATCACCTGGATTGGTCACGCCAGTTTTCTGGTTCAAGTGGGCGGCCGCAATGTTCTGACCGACCCCATCTTCAGCGACCGTTGCTCGCCCGTGTCGTTTGCTGGTCCTAAACGCGTAGCCAGACCCGGCATCAAGTTCGAGGATTTGCCGGAGATTCACGCGGTCGTGATCAGTCACAATCACTACGACCATCTCGATGCAGCAACGATTGAACGTTTGGGAAACAAGCCGAAATTTTTCGTGCCGCTTGGTATCGCCGCATGGCTGCAGCAAAAGAGTATTGACAATGTCGTTGAGCTGGATTGGTGGCAAAGTCGCGAGCTTTCCGGTTTGCGTTTTCACAGTGTGCCGGTGCAGCACTTCTCGGGACGTTCATTTTTTGACAGAAACAAGACGTTATGGACCGGCTGGGTGATAGAAAGCTCGGCAGGCAATATTTTCTTTGCCGGGGATACGGGTTATTCTCCGGATTTTGGTGAGATTGGCCGGCGTTACGACCCGGTGCGGGTAGCGCTGATACCCATTGGAGCGTACCGGCCGCGCTGGTTCATGAGTCCGGTACACGTCGATCCGCCGCAGGCAGTTCAGATTCATCGAGATTTGGGGTCACAACAATCCATCGCCATGCACTGGGGGACATTCAGCCTGGCCGATGAGCCGCTGGGTGAGCCGCCGGTTTATTTGAAACAAGCCATAAAGGAAGCTGGAATTTCCGAGGATGAATTTATCACCCTGAAATTTGGTGAAACGGTTGCGTTCCAATAAGGAGCAGATGCCATGAATTCAACACAAACCTGCGCTGCGCACGATGCGCCAACCATCAGCAAAGCAAATGTCCTACTCTGGGTTGCTCAGGTTATGCTCGCCATGATTTTCTTGATAGCTGGCTTCCTAAAGGCGTTTTGGCCACGCGATTTCCTGGCCCAATTCATCAATTGGGCGCCCGATGTTTCACCCGGTCTGGTGCGGTTTATCGGTGTCAGCGAGATACTGGGTGCGATCGGGCTGATCGTGCCCGGTTGGACCGGCCTTGGGCCGTGGTTGACGGCGCTCGCAGCCGGCGGACTTTCATTTGTCATGTTCGGCGCCTCGATCTTCCACCTGATACGTGGCGAATTCTTTGCCCTGCCGCTCACCGGTTTCTCTGTGCCCTGGCTGCTTTCGTGGAGTACAGGCGCTTGAAACCAGCGACGTTGTAATGCAAAAAGAGGTTGGAAGTACCGGACAATTTCATAAATTAAGCTGAAATCGGTAGAAACCCCATCGGACGGAAGCCGTATCATGCGTAAATCACATCCGAACAGGTTTGATATCATGTAAAAGAAATCGCCTGCTATGTTTAAGAGAAGGTCAGTGAGATTGAATCTATTTTTCAGGAGGGGAGTAGTATTAAATTATGGTGAGAGACTCAATTCTGTTATCGCTATTCATCGCCCTTTTTTTAGTCACATCTTCAGCTTTTGGTCAGACTACCACCAACCCCGACAGTGCCCTGCAAATTTTTCTCGACCAGCTGCAAGGGACGCCGTTAACTTTAAATGACGCAGTACAGCACGCGCTGGAAAATGCGACGTCGGTTCGCGCAGCTGAGGCCGCTTATCTGGCCGCAAGAGGAGCCCTGCGCCGAGAGGCGGGATTCTTCGATCCCGAATTGTTTTTCGCGTATGATTATCTGGATCAGGAGCAGCCGACCGCGTCCTTTTTTTCCGGGGCGCCGGTCTTAAACACCAACCAGGCTACTACCAGTGCCGGGTTGCGCTGGACACTGCCGATGGGGACGAGCTTCGAGGCGTCGTTCAATGCCGTCCGTTTGAAAACCAATTCGGCATTTGCGTTCTTGAATCCTCAGTACACAGCGTTTGGGGTCCTGGCGCTGCGGCAGCCGCTGTTGGGGGGATTTCAGGTTTCTGCCCGCAAAGAGCTC
>DASWHH010000195.1:0-3013 GCA_036398295.1 bacterium | reverse complement strand
CAGGAATGACATGCTAATCTTTTTGGATTTTCCGACCGGATTTCTAGACAAAATTATTAAAACACACTGGAAAAAAATCGTTTTGATTGGAATGTGAAATTTTTTCCCTTTGCAGTCCGCAATCTTCATTTTGTATTTTGCTTACCCGGGGTATATTCATACGGCAGCATCTCCGCAACCCGTTCCCATGCCCAGTACCCATACACCGTCACAGCCAACGGAGAGTACAGGTAGCCGGTGGTATCGACAACCGCCGACGGTGTGTTCAGCGTAATCCATGAAATCTGCGCGCCGGCGCGGTGGGGCCGCTGCTGAATGCCGGCAGTCGCCTGCCCATCCAGCTTAGCCCAGCGGACATACTCCGGACTCTCATGTTCATCACGATACACCAAGCGCAGATAATCAGTGAAGTCCACCACGCGTTCGAAGCTCACCGACCCCGGCGCAACCATCGCCTCAACGCTGACATTGCGTTTTACCGCCATTGACTCTTCCCAGGTCACAGTTTCAACCTGATCGACGGTAAATCCTTCTTCATCAACTTTATTGGCGCACAGCGCAGCCAAAAAATGACGTTGTGACCCTAAGAATGTACGCCGGCGATTCTCCTGCCACTGTTTTTGCTGTCGGGAATTTTCCGCTTGCAGAAACTCAAATCGCGGCCGGCCGAAATAACTCAATATATCGCTCTCAAGATTAAAATATTCCAGCAGGAAATGAACACGATAACCCAGCGCCAAATTATCAATCACCAGAATGTCAGCAGCGGTTGCTGAAAAGCTTTGAGCATTCGCCTGGAAATCCAGCATTTCGGGATTCACAATTTTGCATTGCTGGGCGTTTTGCGACGTTCCGAGAAAATATTCCGCGAACTGCCGCAGCCGTTTTTGCCACTCCCGGTTTTTACTGGCCACCACTTCGACCTCCGGCATGACCCAGGTTTTGGGCGTGAGCTTGATCGCAAAATCCAGGTCAGCCGCAGTGGTGAGACGCAGCTCGATTTTGCGGACTTCGTAACCGATGTGGGAGATCACCAGCTCGCGGGTACCCATCGGCACCCCGCGGATGATGAACTTTCCGGCCTCGTCGGTGGTGGACCCCAACATGGTGTTGGCAATGAACACGTTCACAAACGCCAGCGGCTTGCCGCTCTGGTCATCACAGACCTGCCCGGTAAGAGTAATTCTATCCGAGGCTGGAAGCAGAACCGGGAGGAGCAAGATTAATTTCAGAAAAACGCCGGCGTTCAATACGCCCACCAGTTAATTTGAAGGTGAATATTCATAGGGCAGCATGTCGGCAACGCCCAGCCATGCCCAATACCCAAAAACCGTCACTGCCAGTGGGTCATAAATATAGCCGCTGGTATCGATAATCACCGAGGTTTTGTTCATCGTCATCCACGAGGTTTGCGCCTGCGGTCGGGTGGACTCGTGGCGCTTTTGCGAAGTCATATTGAGCGCTGATTTGTCGTAATTCAATCGCCAGAGAATATATTCCTGCTCCTCCATTTCTTTGGCATAAACGACCTGCAGGACATCCAAAAAATGCAGGTTACGCTCAAAGGGCAACTCGCCCGGTGAAAACAAGCTCGCCGAGTTGACGGTCTCTCGATCCGCGGCATAAATGTTTTCTTCCATCTCCTGCATGCGGTAAACCAGGAAACCCTCTTTGTCAACGGTTTGGGCGGTGAGGGCTGCAAGAAAATGGCGCAGCGAACCCAGGTAAGTGTTGCGACGATTGGTTTCCCAGCCGCGCCGCTCTTTATCGCTCTTCGGCGTCAACTCTTCGAACCTGGTATTGCCGGTGTACTTTAGCACCTCATCATTCAAACCAAAGGCCTCCAGGAGGTAATAAATCCGGTAGCCAAGGGCGCGATTTTCAATTTTGAGAAAATCCGCCGCCGCGGCAATAAATTCATTTTGGGATTGACCCGGCTTAAAATCCAGTACTTCTGGGTTCGAGATTTTGGTTTTCCCAGCGTTGGGAGAGGTGCCCAGAAAAAATGTCTCAAATTCTTTTAAACGCTTCTGCCATTCGACCGGACGGGAAGCCACGACTTCAACTGCTGGCGCCTGCAAGACCCGCGGCTTCAACCTGAATTCAAAAACTCGATTGTTGGCCACCACGAATCGAGCCTGGGAACGCTGGGTTTCATAACCGATGCAGGAAACAATCAAATCGTGGGTGCCGAGCGGTACGCCATTTAAGACGAACTCGCCGTTGGTGTTGGTCGCGCAACCCAACAAGGTTTGGGAAAGAAAGACATTGACGTTGGCAAGGGGCGCGTTATTTTCTGCATCAAGCACGCGCCCGGAAAGGTTGATGAGCGTACGAAATTGAGCGAGAGCAGAGGGCGCCCACAATGAAAATCCGGCTAAAAAAAGAACTAGGTACTTCATGCCGAAACCTCTTGTGAAATGGAAGTTACCTCCCAAAAATAAGATAAAGCTATCCGCCTTGCCGGGGATCGCATTTGTGGTTGCCTTCGCCCCGGGCTCGTTCAGATCGGCCACGGCGACCCTGGACCGCCTATGCAAGGAGCATAGCGGTGGCCTTGCCGATGCCCAAGACCGCGCCGGTGATCAGCGACGTCTTTTCGTTCAACTTTCCCCTTGATTAACTCTGTCCAGACTTTTCCCGGAAGAAAACAATGAGGTCGGTTGCGACGGCTTCAGCGCCCAGTTGCCGCAGCATAGTGGTTACCTGGCCGCGGTGATAAGTGGAGTGGTTCACCACGTGCCGCATCATCTGCCACAACGGATTAGCGAATGGCTGGCCGGCGGTATTGCGATAGGAGATCACCTTGTTAAGAGCATCCTCGGTCAAACCGGAAACAAAGGTGGTCTGCTCGCGCTCCGCTTCCAGCCATTGCCGGCGTAACGAGGCATGGGTTGAAAGTTCCCATGACTCGGGCATGCCAGTCGGCGAGCTCCCGTTCCAGCGGGTGAGCCAGATCCATTCGGCGCTAAGCATGTGAACAAGCGTTTCGCGGATGGAAGGAAAGCTATTG
>DASWHH010000194.1:0-4715 GCA_036398295.1 bacterium | reverse complement strand
CGCTGACGGTTTATTCGATTATCGGAAATTGGCCGGTGTATGGGTTGATTGCAGTGATCGCGATTTTGTGGTTGAGAAAGAAGTTCCTTTCCTAACCAAAATCATTCACCACAAAGCCACGAAGAGCACAAAGTTTCGATAAATATTGAGCTGGTAACATTCAGGATTACCGCGTACTAAACAAAAGAGTCCACATTCCGATTTTTCTTTGTGACCTTTGCGCCTTTGTGGGTGGTTATGACTAATTGCAGATCAGATGCCCGAACTTCCCGAAGTTGAAACCATTCGCCGTGCCTTGAGCCAGCACTTGCCGGGACGGCAGATTGCAAGAATCCGGGTGCGTGATTCGCGATTGCGTTCGCCCGTGGACGCAAAAAAGTTGAAGCGACTGCTGGTGGGGCAGCCAATCAACGAGATCAATCGCCGCGCCAAGTATCTACTCATTCACCTCGCCAACGATTCAAACTTAATCGTCCATCTCGGAATGAGCGGACGGCTTTTGCTTTTGCAGAATAATCTTCCTTTTGAGAAACACGACCACGTTATTTTTTATCTCGACAACCAAACCGAGCTGCGTTTCCGGGATCCCCGACGGTTTGGACTGGTGGATGTAGTCGAATCGCAAGAACTCGAACGCGATCCGCGGTTCGCGAGCCTCGGTGTCGAACCACTGGATCCCAAAACCCGCGCCCGAGCTCTCCACGAACGCGCCGGCCGTTTACAAAAGCCGATCAAAAATTTGCTGATGGACGCTACTTTCATCGTGGGTGTGGGGAACATCTACGCCAACGAGTCGTTGTTTCACGCTGGCATTCACCCTGTTACACCTGCCAGCCATCTCACATTGGCAGATTGGCAGCGCTTGCTTGGCGCCGTCAAGCGAGTTTTGAGAAAGGCCATTCAAAAAGGCGGCACCACGCTCAACGATTTCGTCAACAGCGATGGCGAGATAGGTTACTTTCAGTTGTCGCTGGCGGTGTATGACAGAGAAGGGGAGAGGTGTCCGAACTGCAAAACCAAAATCGAGCGGGCGGTGCAGATGGGACGGAGTACGTATTTTTGCCCGGGGTGCCAAAAGGCCTGATCGAGAGACAAACCTAGCTTAGCTACAAGAGCTTTTTCACCGGCAAAGATTTCAAAGTCAGCCGGGCGTGATTGAAGTAAAAAGATTTCCGTTGAACGCTTTTTCTGCCCTTCTCGACTCCACAGTTGGGTTGCGGTGAACGCTTGCAGCGTTTGTCCCAGAGAGTTATTTGTTAAGCGCTTGCAGTTCTTTCTTCAGTTGCTCCACATCCAGATCCATTAACCATATGTCATGATTGCCGGATCGTGTGCTGGCAAATGCCAGTTGTTTCCCGTCGGGTGACCAGGCTGGACCCTCGTTATGACCGGGATGTGTGACCGCGAGTGGAAGTGATTTTCCTCCCTGGGCGGGCATTAGCCACAGACCCAAATCTTTTCCTTCCATAGCCGCATAGACCAACAACGATCCGTCCGGGGAGAGCGCCAGGTAGCGGTGGAAAGCGTCATGATGTCCGGCGATTTGGTGTTTCTTTTTGCCGTCGCGAGAGATTTTCCACATGGTTGATACTGAGGTACAAACACGGGAATTCGGCGACGCTGTTCGTTTCATTGTCGGGGGTCATGGGATTCGCAAGGTGGCTTAACTAAGCCTTATTCCTGGCGCGGCAAAGCCGCAAAAGGATGGTGGGCAGTTCGCAGCAAGCAGTAGGCAGTTGGCACACATTAAGGTAGGTCTGGTAATTGCCTACTGTCAACTGCATCTTGCCAACTTCACCTTTGGGAAATGATTCGCGTTGAAATTTCCTGATTTGTAAAAAATTCAGCTTAAGAATTAGTTTGAGATTTAAAACCCGAGTTTCTAAAGCCTCCGCGCTCTCAGCCTGCCCGCCTGTCTGCACAGGCAGGCCGCTTCGCTTTGGCAGGCGGGCGACCCCTGCGGTGAATTATCCAGGCTAAGAACCCAAAAACCTGTCACATCATCATCATGGCGATTCCATTTTTCCCTTGACATTCCAACAATGTAATCGTATTATACGGCAATCACTTCAGAGAAATCCCCCCAAAATACCTATTGTTGTGTGGCTGCTCAGAGCAGTCAGCCTCGATTTCTGAGTTGTGCGGAGATCTCGGAAGGGTCTAAGGGCTCATGCCATACTTTCATTCACTCTACTTGAATAAACAATCCTGAACATGGTTGGCCGAACTGTTTCTCATTACCACGTTCTTGAAAAACTTGGAGAGGGCGGAATGGGTGTCGTTTATAAGGCGCGCGACCTGAAGCTCGATCGCTTTGTGGCCTTGAAGTTCCTGCCGTCGAATTTGAGCGACACCGCAGACCGCAAGGCCCGTTTCATTCAGGAAGCCAAGGCCGCATCCGCACTGGACCATCCCGGTATTTGCACCATTCACGAGATTTCTCAAACTGATGATGAGCAATTATTTATTGCCATGGCATATTATGAGGGCGAAACCCTCAAGGACAAGATTGATCGCGGCCCCCTCGAGATAGGTGAGGCGGTTGACCTCGCCTGCCAGATTGCCCGGGGTTTAAACCGCGCGCATCAGAATGCCATAGTACACCGGGATGTTAAAACCGCCAACATTATCGTAACCAACCGACATGAAGCGAAAATACTGGATTTTGGCCTGGCGAAATTAGAGAGTGATAACCGGCTGACGAGGACGGGTCAAACCCTCGGTACCGCTGCCTACATGTCACCGGAACAATTGCAGGGAAACGATGTCGATCATCGCAGCGATATTTTTGCCTGGGGTGTGGTTTTCTATGAGATGCTCACGGGCAGGCTGCCGTTTCGCGGTGATTATCCCCAGGCTTTGATGTATTCCATTCTCCACGATGATCCACCATCCCTGCGATCCTTGAATCCGGACATTCCCGAAGAGGTCGAGTTAATTATAAACAAAGCGCTGGCCAAGAACCCGGACGGGCGCTACCAGCAAACCTTCGAGTTGGTGGAAGACCTGCAAGCCGTGATCCGGCAGCTCGAAACCGGCAGCCGCGCCGGGGATCAGCTTCATGCTTCCTCTGCGGCAGTGACCGCACGGCCAGCGAAATGGCGAACGACGCAAATTCTGCAGCAGTCAAAACGCAAGATTGCCGGGATCGCCATAGGTGTGATTCTGATGATGCTATTGATCCCCAATGTGCAGCGCCTGCTTGATATCACAAAGTCGCCGGCGGAGAAACACATCGCCGTGCTTTCGTTTGCAAATATTGGCGAGACGCCTGAAAACCAGGCGCTCTGTGACGGCTTAGTGGAAACGTTGACCAGTAAGCTCTCTCAATTCGAGCAATTTGAGCAATCGTTCTGGGTGGTTCCGGCCAGTGAAGTGCGAGGCAGTAAGATAACTACCGCCAGCGCCGCGCACCAACTTTTCGGCGCTAACATGGTAATTACCGGTAGCGTGCAAAGATTCGACAGTCATCTACGGGTAACCATAAATCTGATCGATGGGAAATCAATGCGACAGGTGGCGTCACACGTGATTGACGACCCCATGACCAGCGGCTCAGTTTTGCAGGACGAAGCCGTACTGAAATTGGCGGAGATGCTCCAGGTGGGATTGCCGGCGGAAACCCGCGGCGTCTTAATGGCTGGCGTTACCACCGCCCCCGGCGCCTATGAATTCTATTTGCAGGGCCGCGGAATTCTGCAGGATTACAATAAGATTGAAAACATCGATTCGAGCATTGAGCTATTCGAACGCGCGCAGACAGCCGACCCGAATTACGCGCTGGCGTATGCCGGTTTGGGGGAGGCCTACCTCAGAAAATATCAAGCCACCAAAGAAGTAGCATGGGTCAAGCTTGCGGAGAACCATTGCCAGCGCGCTCTGGAGCTGAGTAATTTGTTGGCGCCGGTTCATGTCACGCGCGGATTGCTGCACGCCGAAACCGGAGAGCAGCAGCAGGCGCTCATTGAGTTTCAAAAAGCGTTGGAGATCGAGCCGCACAACGCGGAAGCACAGCGCGGACGCGCGCAGGCCTTCACCGCGCTCGGCGAGATCGACAAGGCTGAGGAGATTTACAAAAAGGCAATTGCCATCAAACCCGACTACTGGGGCGGCTACAATGACCTGGGCGTTTTCTATTATCGGCATGGCCGGTACGAAGAGGCCATCCCACAATTCAAGCATGTCATCGAGCTAACGCCGCACAATGCCAAAGGGCATCGCAATCTCGGCTCGATGTATTTCGCGCTCAAACGCCATCCGCAAGCCATCGCAGCCTTCAATGAGGCGTTGAAAATCGAGCCCAGCTACAGCGTGTTTTCAAATCTGGCTACTCTTTATTTCAGCGAAGGCAAATACGGCGCAGCCGCTGGCATGTACGAAAAGGCGTTAGAGATGCGCAACACCGACTACCGAGTGTGGGGGTATTTAGGTGCCGCTTATCAAAACAATCCGGCCCAGCGACAAAAGGCCGAACAAGCCTATCGACAGGCTATCAAGATGGGTGAAGAGCAGTTGAAAGTTAAGCCTAATGATGCAGATCTCCTGTTAAGCCTGGCAGCCTACTATATCGAGTTTGGCGATGAAGCCAAATCACTGGCGCTTGTCGAACAAGTGGCTGCATTGAAAAACAAAGACGTTGAAATCACGTTTCGCATCGGGCTGATGTATGAGCAATTGCATGACCGCGACCAGGCGCTGCAGTGGATAGAGAAAGC
>DASWHH010000193.1:0-4348 GCA_036398295.1 bacterium | reverse complement strand
GCGCAGGAGGCGCAGCGTAAGCTGTTACCGAAAGACATGCCACAGATTCGCGGTTTTGAAATCGACGCTGTCTGCATCACCGCAAATGAGGTCGGTGGGGACTATTACGATTTCTTTGAACTCGGCGACAATCGACTGGCGATCGCGGTTGGAGATGTATCGGGTAAAGGTGCGAAAGCTGCTTTTTACATGGCAGAATTGAAGGGCATCATCGAATCGACCACGCGCATCTATTCTTCGCCCAAAGAGATCATCGTTCACATCAACAAAACCCTGTTTGGGAATCTGGAGCCACAATCCTTCATCAGTTTGATTTATGCGATGCTGGATGTCAAGAAGAAAGAGTTGGTATTGGCTCGCGCCGGACATTGCCCGATGCTCTACTGTGCCAGCAAAAACGGTGTGGCCACATTTGTCGAGCCGGCTGGCCTGGGCCTGGGTTTGGAGTTCGGTCCTAAATTTGAAGAAACTCTGTGCGAGCAAAGAATCAAATTAGCCAATGGCGATGTTTTGGTTTTCTATACCGATGGTCTTATCGAAGCTTGCAACACGGAGCTGAAGGAATTCGAGCAGGAGCGATTGCGCGATTTAGTTTCAAAGAATTGCGACTTGAACGCCTCCGCGATAAAGGAAGTTTTGATCAAAGAGGTGAAGGACTTTGTAGGCGGGGCGAAAGCGCATGACGACCTGACCTGCGTTATCATAAAAGTGGCGTAGTTAACTAGGTTGTTGAGATTCGCAAAAATCTTAGAAGGAGGATTTAAATGGAAGGATTTGAAGTAGCTAAGAGTGAAAATGGAGGAGTCGCCATTCTATACATCAAAGGCTACTTGGATGCTCACACCGCACCAGATTTGGAAAACGCCTTTCAACAGCTGGTTGATGCGAAGAAGTTTAGCATTATTGTGAACTTCAAAGACCTGAATTACATCAGCAGCGCGGGACTAGGAGTCTTTATGGGATTTATTGAAGACATCCGGAAAAATGGCGGCGACATTAAGCTCACCAACATGAAGCCAAAGATCTATCGCGTTTTTGACCTTTTAGGCTTTCCTACTCTCTACGACATCCTTGAGGAAGAAGAAAAGGCGATTGAGAAATTCGGTAGGACTCAAGCGAAAAATTAGTTGAGAATGGATGCAGATCGCAATCAAACTCCTTCGAGCGTAAACTAAGGTGGATGAATATTTTGGGAAGAACGCCTATTAAATATCGACTGAAGCTACCCAGCCAGGCCGACAACCTCGCGTTGATCCGGGAGTTGGTCACCAAAGTTGCGACCAAAGTGGGCTTCAGCAACGATGATGTCAGCAAAATCGAGCTGGCCGTCGACGAGGCCTGCGCCAACGTTATCAAACATGCCTATGGCAATAATGCAAGAAATATCATAGACGTCTTGATTAAAGTGGATACGCAAAAACTGATGGTGGTGGTTACCGACAAAGGAAAGGGCTTTAACCCCGACCAAATCAAGCTGCCGAAAATGAAGGAGTATCTCCAGGAGATGCGTGTCGGCGGACTCGGCATCTATTTGATTGAGACTTTGATGGACAAAGTAAATTTCGACGTTAAGCCCGGAATTCGCAATCAGGTCAAGATGATTAAGTACCTTAAGCCTGCCGCAACCAACGACGCAAACTAACCTGCATCTTAAGATCACTTGCTAAATCGTGGGAAATGTAACCGAAAAACCTGAACTGGTTCAATTAGACGAAAAGCTCTTCGAACTGCAAGTCCTTTTTGATTTAAGCAAAACCCTCAACTCCTCGCTCAATCTAAAAAACATTCTCGATACTATTCTGCTGACCCCGATGGGGAAGATGCTGATTGGAAAGGGCGTAGTGTTAATTTCCAACGGCGGCAAGGGTTTTGTGATCGACACCTTGAAAGGTTTGCCCAAATCACTCTTGGGGCACGCCATCGAGATTGACGATTTGCCATCCGATCCACAGTATGTCGACCAGGTCGATCCTGCACCGTGGCAGGCGTTTTTTTTGAAGAATGGCATCGAACTGGTCATTCCTATAGTTCACGATCAAAAAAAGCTGGGGCTGATCGGTTTTGGCAAAAGGATCTTAGGCAAGGAATATACCGACTCAGATCTCGATTACCTGCATTCGTTATCAAACATCGCCGCGACCGCTGTTCAGAACGGGCTTATCTTTCAGGAGTTGAAAGATGTCAACCGCCAGTTGGACAAGAAAGTGCAGGAACTCAACACCCTCTTCGAAATTGGCAAAGAATTGAACTCCACACTGGAAACCGAAAAAGTGGTCAACCTGCTCGCCTATTCCATCATGGGGGAGATGATGGTCAACCGCTGCCTGGTCTTTTTGAATATCAACGGCGCCATGACTTTAAAACTGAACAAAGGATACCAGAGTGAGCAAGACCTGCAGGCTGCCAACGATTCTGAGTTTTTAGCCCACCTGATGACATTAGAAAGGCCGCTCATTTTGAAAGAAGAGACCGACAACGCGTTGGTTTCCAAATTCAAGAAACTGGCGATTTCGGTTGTGGTCCCGATGCGAATTCAAAACGAAACCAAAGGAGTGGTTGCATTGGGCGACAAGATTACCCGCAACAAATTCGTGAAAGAAGAGCTGGACTTCCTCACTACCCTGGGCAATCTTTCCATTATCTCGATCGAAAATGCCCGTCTTTTTGAGGAAACCCTCGAAAAGCAGCGCATGGAGGAAGAGCTTTTAATCGCCCGCGATATTCAGCGGCGCCTGCTGCCGGATTCCTGCCCGAAAATCGCTGGCTTCGACGTGGCGGCGGTCAACATCCCGTCGCGGCAGGTGGGAGGAGATTACTACGATTGTATAAGGCTCAATGACGGTCACTACGCCTTCGGTATCGCCGATGTTTCCGGCAAAGGTGTTCCGGCCTCGCTGCTAATGTCCAACCTGCAGGCGAGTCTGCATGCGCTGTTGAACACCGGCCTAAATATCGATGAGGTCACCCACCGCATCAACAACATCATTTACCGCAACACCAGCATCGATAAATTCATCACTTTCTTTCTGGCAGTCTTGGATCCGATCGAGCGCACCCTGCGCTCGGTGAACGCGGGACACAACCCGCCATACTTGTTTCATCAAGACGGATCGTTTCAGACATTGTCCGATGGCGGCCTGCTTCTCGGAATGATGCCCAACATGCCCTATGCGGTTCAAACCGTCAACTTGCTACCCGGTGACTGCCTGGTTATGTTTACCGATGGCGTCTCGGAAGCCGTAGATGCCAGCGACGAAGAGTTTGAAGAAAAACGCATTGAAGCGTGCGTTTTGGAAAACCAGAAATTGCCCGCAGAACAAGTATTGCAAAGACTTATCAAGGCGGTCAAGGATTTTGCGGAGGGACAGCCCCAGGCCGACGACATCACGGCGCTAGTGATCAAAGTTTTGTAGAACATGACTGTACGTCTGAATATTGATTTGACTTACAAATGGCCTCGATTTTAGTTGTTGACGACGAAAAGTCTATCACCTTTCTATTGTCCGAAGTCCTGAAAAAGGACGGGCACACCGTACGGCAACTCTCCGATGGTAAACTGGTGAGCGACGAGCTGAAGCGGCATTCGTACGACCTGGTGGTCTCCGACATGCACATGAAAGAGGTGGGAGGCATCGAGGTTTTGAAGGTGGTCAAGAGCAAAGACAAAAGCACCGAGGTACTCATTTTGACCGGGCATGGCACCGTCACCACCGCGGTTGAGGCCATGAAACTGGGAGCGTTCGAGTACTTGACCAAGCCGATCGACATGGAGGAATTCCGGCTCAAGGTTCAGAAGGCCCTGGAACGACGGCAGTTCAAGCTGCAAATCGAGCGACAGCAGGAGGAATTGGTGACCTATCAGGAAATGATCAAGAAAGATCTGGGCCTCGCCGAGCAGGTGCAACGCAGCCTCGTCCCACAAGCGATTAGCCTGCCGAGCATCGACGTGCACGTCAAGTACCTTCCTATGATTGGCGTCGGCGGTGATTTTGCCGATGTTTTTTATGACGACACCGAAAACGTCTACATCACGCTGGTGGATGTGACCGGACACGGCATTACGGCGGCGCTTATGGTCAATCGAATTTGCAGCGAAATTCGCAAACTGGTGCGCGAGCATCCGCAGCCCCAAACCATCCTGTATCATGTCAACAACTTCATCCTGCAGACATTCGAAGGCATGGCGATGTTTCTAACCATGTTTTCGGGCGTCATCAACTTGCGAAAAGGATCGTTCACCTATGCCGGCAGCGCGCACCCGGCGGTGATTTTGTGGCGAAGCCGCGAAAATAAATTCTTACGCCTGGAATCGCAGAACGTGATCATCGGGTACGACAAACGCAAAGAG
>DASWHH010000192.1:0-2849 GCA_036398295.1 bacterium | reverse complement strand
TTCCAGCAGCGACTGCGCCGCGATGCGAACCCTGCCCTCGGAATCCGTGAAGGCAAATTCCTCCAAAACCGGCCGTGCGGCCACGCTCACTTCAAACAATTTTTTGCGCGCCAAATCTTGAACAGCAATGTCGTCATCGCCTAAAAGAGTGACCAGCGCGCGAATTTCCCGTTCACTTTTTTTCATATGACCATGCGTTCTGTCTAAAATTTTCTTCTAAATTGAATTTTATTGAAACGATTTTCGGTGCCGTTGATCAAGCGCCGGATGTTGGCGCGATGAGTGTAAAAAATCAGCAGGGTCACCAGGATGCTGAAGACATAGCCGGAATTGGGCACGGACTTGCCGAACATGCGATCCAGAAACATCAACGCCAGTGGCAACGCTGAAGTCGCAGCCATGGAACCGACCGACACGTAACGGGTGGTCAAAACGATACCGACAAATATCGCAAAGCAAATCAATGCCGCCCACGGAAACAACGCGATGATCATTCCCGCGCCGGTGGCCACGCCCTTGCCGCCCTTGAATTTGGCCATGATGGTCCAGATGTGTCCCATCACGGCGCAAACCCCGGCAATGATCTGCACCAGCAACGGATCCAGTGCGACACTATCGATTCTAATCATCGAAACCAAAAGCGTGGCGAGCATGCCCTTACCTACATCCACCACAGCGACAAACAGCCCAGCCTTCCAACCTAGAACGCGAAAGACATTCGTGCCGCCGGCGTTGCCGCTGCCGTGCTCCCGAATATCGATGCGCCGCAGCATGCGACCCGTAACAATGCTGGTAGGAAACGACCCTACCAAATATGACAATAAGATTATGACGATTAGGGAATACACGATTATTCTCCCAGGAAAGCGACGCCCGCCGCTCCAGGCCCGGCATGCGCCCCCAGCGCCGGCGAAACGTTCACCACCATCACCTCGTTGATTTCAAATTGCCGTTTGATTTGCTGCACAAACCAGTCAGCCTTTTCCGGGGCATTGGCATGCGCTACCGCGAATCGCAAATTGCGCTTTCCTCTCGCAGCAGCACAAACCAGCTGCATGGTCTTTTTTCTTCCGGCTTTTTCGCCAGGTACTTTGGCAACCGTAATAGCGCGCCCCTGCGCGTCGAGGGTGAGAATGGGCCGCATGTTTAGAATTTTGGCCAGCAGGCCACGAGACCTGCTGATACGGCCGCCGCGAATCAAATACTCAACGGTGGAAAAATGGATAAAGAAGCGCACATTTTGAATTGCCCGCTCGGTGCGCTTTACTACCTCCTCCATGTCACACCCCTGCTCAATGGCCTTCGCGGCTTCGACCACGATCAACCCCAAGCCGACGCTGACGTTGCGACCATCGAGCACGCGCACCCTGCCATTGTCGAGGGTTTTCGCGGCGCTCTGAGCAGCCTGCAAAGTCCCGCTCAGCGACCCGGAGAGGTGAACCGAAAGCGCCTGCTCGTAGTGCCCCCAGAGCTCATCATAGGTTTTGAGATAGTCGCCTGGGGTTGGCTGAGAAGTCTTGGGGTAGTGTTCGGATTCTGCGAGGATGCGGTAGAATTCTTTAGGAGTGATGGTGATTTTGTCGATATAGTTGTCTTTGCCAAAGGCGAGCTGCACCGGCACCATCTGAATATTATGCCGGATGATGTATTCCGAAGTCAGATCGCAGGAGCTGTCGGTTACCAGCGCAATCCGGGTGGCGGCGCCATCCCCATAGGCCTTTTCATGCTGCCGGCGCATATCTTCTTGCTTTTGCTGAAAAACCCGACCATACTGTTGAACGGTCGCAAAAACTTTTTGAGGCTCGTTGGTGTGGATATGAATGCGCACACGTTCGGATGAGCCGGCGACTATCAAGGAATTTCCGATAGCACTCAATTCATCGCGTAACTTCTTGCGGGGAATTTGTTCGCCCTCCACCAGGCATTCCGTGCAGAACTGGAAGGTGATATCCGCCGGGGCTTTTTCTATCTTTGCGCGGCGGCTTGTCGAATTACTGCCGATACCAACTCCGCGGTAAATCTTTCCAGATTCCATGAAATGCAGTACGCCTTCAAGCATGTGCACGAAACCCTGGGCGCCGGCATCGACTACGCCGGCCTTCGACAGCAGTTTAAGTTTGGTGGGTGTATCTTTAAGCGAACGCTGAGCTTCGTCCAATCCCTCTTTCAAAACTTCTCGGAAATCTTCGGAGATGCTACCATGCCGCTTGATCCTTTCTGTCCAGTCGTGGATGACGGTGAGGATGGTACCCTCTTTCGGCTCAGAGATGGCGTCGTAAGCGCAGCTCTTGGCCTGCTCCGCGGCTTCTGCAAAATTTCTAACCGATGCCTTCAACTGGCCCTTGAAGCTGTCGGCCAGCCCCTGGAAAAACTGCGCCAGGATCGCGCCAGAGTTACCGCGCGCCCCCATCAACGCCGACTCTGCCAGACACTGGCTCATGGCCGAAATGCTCGCATCGCGGCAACTAATGGCGCCCTCGGCAATGCTTTGCAGCGTCAACGCCATGTTCGTTCCGGTGTCGCTATCCGCCACCGGAAAAACATTGATGCCGTTGAGATAATCCTGCATCATGATGACTCTGCGCGCACCCGCAATCACCGCCTGGCGAAGTCGCCGGCCATCGACATAATCGATTTTCATAGATTCACCTTTTTCAAAGTGAGCAGCCCAGGGTTGATGAGACTTCGGCAATTTAAAGGGCAAAGCTTTAAAAGTCAAGAAAAATGTCGAGTTTACGTAACCTGCTTTTCTCCCGTCCCCGGGATGTCCGAAAGTAGATTTATGCTTGACTTTTTGTGAACGGGATAGTATGTTGCTGCGAATCAAAAGACACTTCCGGGGAATAATT